>NZ_RZRR01000058.1:0-11827 GCF_003998555.1 Mesorhizobium sp. M7A.F.Ca.CA.002.09.1.1
GCGCATGGCTGATCCGCTGTTCGACAGTCCATTCGCGCCAGACGAGATCGCGCTCCTGCGCTTCCTTGCCGGCCGTGCCCTTGAAGCGTTCGGCGATCTCCAGCATGCGTTCGGTGGCGGTGCCGCCGGCCTTGGGCGCGCGGTTGAGCACGACATCCTCGCAGGCCTCGCGCAGATCAGGCTCGATCGTATCGTAGACGGCGAGCTGGCCGGCATTGACGATGCCCATGTCCATGCCGCGCTGGATGGCATGGTAAAGGAATACGGCATGCATGGCCTCGCGCACCGGCTCGTTGCCACGGAACGAGAAAGACAGGTTCGACACGCCGCCAGAAATGTGGACATGCGGCAGCGTGGCGGTGATCTCGCCGGCCGCCTCGATGAAGTCGACGCCGTAATTGTCGTGCTCCTCGATGCCGGTGGCGATGGCGAACACGTTGGGATCGAAGACGATGTCCTCGGGCGGGAAGCCGGCCTGCTCGGTGAGGAGCTTGTAGGCGCGGGTGCAGATCTCGACCTTGCGCGCCTTGGTGTCGGCCTGGCCATCCTCGTCGAAGGCCATGACGACGACGGCGGCGCCATAGGCGCGGACCAGCCTGGCATGATGCAGGAAGGCTTCTTCGCCCTCCTTCATCGAGATGGAGTTGACCAGCGGCTTGCCCTGCACGCATTTCAAGCCGGCTTCGATGATCTCCCATTTCGAACTGTCGACCATGACAGGAACGCGGGCGATGTCCGGCTCGGCGGCGATCAGGTTGAGGTATTCGACCATGGCCTTCTTCGAATCGATCAGACCCTCGTCCATGTTGATGTCGATGATCTGCGCGCCGTTGGCGACCTGGTCGCGGGCGACGTCGAGCGCGGCGACATAGTCGCCCGCCGTGATCAGTTTCCGGAACTTGGCCGAGCCGGTGACATTGGTTCGCTCGCCGACATTGACGAAGGGGATCTCGTCGGTGAGCGTGAATGGCTCCAGCCCGGACAGGCGCATCCTGGGCTCAATGTCCGGAATGGCGCGCGGCGGATACTTCCGCACCGCCTCGGCGATGGCGCGGATGTGCTCCGGCGTCGAGCCGCAGCAGCCGCCGACGACATTGACCAGTCCCTCACGCGCGAAATCCTCGATCTGGGCGGCCATGAAGTCCGGGCTTTCGTCATACCGGCCGAATTCGTTGGGCAGGCCGGCATTCGGATAAGCGCAGACAAAGGTGTCGGCGACACCGGATATTTCGGCCAGATGCGCTCGCATGGCGTTGGCGCCGAGCGCGCAGTTGAGGCCGATGGTGAAGGGGTTGGCATGGCGCACCGAATGCCAGAAGGCGGTCGGCGTCTGGCCCGACAGCGTGCGGCCGGAGAGGTCCGTGATGGTGCCCGATATCATCACGGGCAGGCGCACGCCCTTCTCGATGAAGATCTCTTCCGCCGCGAAGATCGCCGCCTTGGCGTTCAGCGTGTCGAAGATGGTCTCGATCAGGATGATGTCGGCGCCGCCATCGATCAACCCGCGCAGCTGCTCGCCATAGGCGAGGCGCAAATCGTCGAAGGTCACGGCGCGATAGCCGGGATTGTTGACGTCGGGCGACATCGAGGCGGTGCGGTTTGTCGGCCCGAGCGCTCCGGCGACAAACCTTCGTTTGCCGTCCTGCTGCTCGGCCCGAACAGCGGCGCGCCTGACCAGCCGCGCGCCATCGCGGTTCAGCGCATAGACGGCATCTTCCATGCCGTAGTCGGCCTGGGCGATCGAGGTCGAGGAGAAAGTATTGGTCTCCAGGATGTCGGCGCCTGCGATGGCGTATTGATAATGGATCTCCTCGATCGCCCCGGGCTGGGTCAGGATCAAAAGGTCGTTGTTGCCCTGCTGATGGCAGGCGCAGCCGGCGAAAGCCTCGCCGCGGAATTGGTCCTCGTTAAACCCGAGGCCCTGGATCTGGGTGCCCATGGCGCCGTCGAGGATGAGAATGCGCTCGCGTGCCGCCGCTGTCAGCGCGGCAAGCACTTCCGGGCCGTCCGGTTTTGCCGCGACGGGGCCGAACAATGCGTCCAGCGAGGCAGAATTCTGCGACATTTTTTATCCCTTTGGCGACAGGCCTTTTCATGTCACATAAGGATATCTTTATGTCAATATACGACAGATGCGCGTGATTGTCACCCACCCAACGCGAAGGCGGGTCCGTGGCGCCGGTTTCCGACGGACCTACGCTATGTCGACGCTTGCCAGGAAGCGGGCGAGGACCGGATTGAAGCGATCCGGCGAATCCCAGAACGGCGCGTGGCCGGATTTGTCGAGCAGATGGGTCTTGCCTTCCCATAGATTGGAGAATTTCACAGCGGAGACGAAATCGGTGTTGACGAATGGCTCGTCGATGCCGTTCAGAACGGCGATCGGCGGCGTCTTGCCGGCCACGATCTCGCGCTGGTTCCGGCCAGTGCCGGCCGCGAACTTTTCGAACATCAGGCGCCGCGCCCGTCCATCGGTGCGCGCCACCGTGTCGATGAGAAACGGCTCGAACGGCTCGCCGCAAGTGCTGCGCGCATAGGCCTCCACGTCGGCGCCGGTGAAGGTCTCCTGCCCGGCGAGATGCATATGCGGGCTCGGCTTGAATCCGCTACCGACCTCCTCGGGCGAGACAGGCGGCGTGCCGGTGATCATCAAGCCAAGCAGGCCGGGAAAGCGGTCGATCATCTCAAGCCCGATATGGCCGCCGAGCGACCAGCCGAAGACGATGGCCTTGTCGATGCCGAGCAGCCCGAGCACTTCGGTCATGGCATCGGCATAGCCTTCCATGCTGTAGGAACGCTCTGGATCGATCGCATCGCCGGACGCTCCATGGCCGGGTAGGTCGGGAGCGATGAGGTGATATCGCTCGCCCAACGGGCCGTCCAACTGGTTGCGGAAAACGGCACTGGAAGATGAATTGCCGTGGATCAGCATGACAGCGGTTCCCTGGCCGCTGGTCTCACGCACCGCGATCTTGCCGTGGCTGGTTTCAAGGGTCTTCTGCGAGATCGTCATTGTCCGCTCCGTCGGGACTTGCCCTGTTTTAATGCAGTTGCGCAGCAAAGCGCCACGGCTTCCATACCTTTGCGGGAACCATCTTCCCGGCCAGGTTGCGTTGAAAAATCCTTTTCAAATAAGAACAATTATGCGTAGATTGTCAATTATCCAACTCCCGATGAACGGGAGGAAAACAGGGAACAGCACGATGAAGCCCAAATCCGCCGCAAGTCGAATCCGCCATATGCTGATGAGCACGACGTTGATCGGCATGTTTGCCGCATCAGCCGCCCCCGCCTTTGCCGACGTCGTCAAGATCGGCCTGCTTGCGCCGCTCACCGGCCCTGCCGCGGCGGACGGCCAGGAATTCCAGCGCGGCGTGCAGATGGCCATCGACGAAGCGAACGCAGCCGGCGGCGTTGCCGGGGATACGTTCGAACTGGTGGTCGGCGACGTCAAGGATCAGTCCGCCGGCAACGTCACCAGCGCCGTCGAACGCCTGCTTGGCGATCCGGGCGTACACTTCATGCTGACCGGCTATGCCAGCCTGACCAATTTCGAGATCGACAACATGGCCGAGGCGGAAATGCCCTACATGCTGGCGGCCACCTCGCAGCAGACCAGGGACATCATCGCGCCGAGCCCCGACAAATACATGTGCTGCTGGTCACTGACGCCTTCCTTCGACGCCTACAACACCGACGTCACCCTGTTCGTCGAGAAGCTCGCGGCCGACGGCAAGATCACCCTGCCGACCAAGAAGGTCGCCATCATCTCGTCCGACAATGCCTATTCGAAGACCATCTCCGAAGGCATGAAGAAGACGTTCAAGGAGAAGGGCTGGACCATCACCGTCGACGAGATCGTACCCTTCGGCGAAGTGACCGACTGGCGTTCGATCCTCGCCAAGGTGCGCGAGAACGTTCCCGATGTCGTCATCAACACCGACTATCTGCCGGGCAATTCGGCGTCGTTCCTCAACCAGTTCCTCGAGCAGCCGACCAAGAGCCTCGTCTTCCTGCAATACGCGCCGAGCGTTCCGGAATTCGTCGAGCTGACCGGCAAGAAATCGGATGGCATCATCTACAACCTGCTCGGCGGCGCGCTGACGACGCCGAAGAACCCGCGCGCCGATGAGGTGGCAGCCAAGTTCAAGGCAAAATACGGCGTCGAGAGCGGCACCTACGGCGTCGGCCTCTACGAAATGACCAATGTCTATTTCGATGCGGTCAAGAAGGTCGGGGGCGCATCCGACCATGCGGCGATCATGAAGGCGCTGTCGGAGACCGACAAGCAGGTCGCGGAAGGGCGGCTGAAATTCGATCCCGCCACCCACCTGGCCACGCAGGGCGACGACTATATTCCGATCACCTTCTTCCAGATCTGGGATGGCCAGCGCACGCTGATCTCGCCTGAGAAATATGCCACCGGCGCCTTCAAGCTCCAGCCCTGGATGAAGTAGGGAATGGCCCTGCTTGAACTGGACGACGTGTCGAAGGCCTTCGGTTCGCTGAAGGCCGTCGATGGCGTGTCGTTCAAGGTCGAGGCCGGCGAGATCTTCGGTATCGCCGGCCCGAACGGCAGCGGCAAGAGCACGCTGTTCAACATCATCACCGGCATCCCGTTCGGGCCCGACCGGGGCAACATCCGCTTTGACGGCATTGCCATAAACGGCAAATCGGGACACGCCATCGCGCGCCTCGGCCTTGCCCGGACCTTTCAGCGGGAGACCAGCTTCGACGGGCTGACCGTATTCGAGAACGCGCTGATCGGCGCCAGCTACGGCAAGCAGGAAAAGACAGCGGCCACGGCCCGCAATGCCGCCGCCGAGGCGCTGGAGTTCGTCGGCCTGGGATCCCAGTCGTTCGGCCGGCTTGCCGGCGAATTGTCCGTGTTCGAGCGCAAATGCCTGATGCTTGCCACGGCGATCGCCATGCAGCCACGCATGCTCTTGCTCGACGAGCCGGCATCGAGCCTGACCAAACCCGAGATCGAGACGTCGATCGGCCTGATCCGCCGCACCGCCGAACGCGGCATCACCATCCTGTTGATCGAGCACGTGCTGACTTTCCTGATGAGCCTTTCGCAGCATCTGCTGGTGCTCAACAATGGCCGCGTCCTGGCCGCCGGCGATCCGGCAGGCGTGATCGCCGATCCGCACGTCATCGAGGCCTATCTCGGCACGAGGAGGTCGGCGGCGTGAATCCCATTCTCAGCGTCGAAGGCGTCACCGCCGGCTATGGCCGCGTCACCGTGCTGCACGATATCTCGCTGGAGGCCGGCCGTTTCGGCAATGTCGGCCTGTTCGGCCCCAACGGCCATGGCAAGACGACGCTGCTGCGTGCTATCTCCGGGCTTCTGCAGCCGAAGAGCGGCCGCATCCTGTTCGACGGGCAAGACATTGTCGGCCACAGCGCACGCGCCATCGTCGGCGCCGGCCTGATCCATGTGCCGCAAGGCAACCGGCTGTTTCCCGATCTCTCGATCGCCGACTGCATGGCGCTCGGCGCCTATTCGCCGCGGGCCCGGCCGCATGAGGCGGAAAACCGCGAAAAGGTGGTCAAGCTGTTCCCGAAACTGGCGGAACGCTGGCGCCAGCGCGTGCGCACGCTGTCGGGCGGCGAGCGCCAGATGGTGTCGATCGGCACGGCGCTGATGAGCCATCCGCGCCTGCTGATCCTCGACGAGCCGACGCTTGGGCTGGCGCCCAAGATCAAGGACGAGCTCTGCGCCTCCGTCATGGACATTTCGCGCGGCGGCGTACCGCTCATCGTCGTCGAGCAGGACATCGAATTCCTGCTGGAACTGACGCAGCAACTCTACCTCGTCAACCATGGCGCCGTTGCGACCGAGATCAAGCCGGGCGAAAGCCTCGACCACGGCGAGATCATGTCGATGTATTTTGGCCATTAGGAAAATCCGAAGATGAGCGCATTGGCGGAAATCCTGTTCGGCGGCCTGTTCCAGGGCTCGCTCTACGCCATGATGGCGGTCGGGCTGGCTCTGGTCTGGACGACGATCGGCGTGTTCAATTTCAGCCATGGCGTGTTCATGATGCTGGGCGCCTACATCGCCTGGCAGCTGGTCGAACTCGGCCTGCCGGCGGCGGTCGCCTTTCCCATCGCCGTCGTCGTCATGGCCGGCGTCGGCTGGATCCTGCAGGCGAGTGTCGTGCGGCCGCTGATCGGCCGACCCAACATCGTGCTGGTCGTCGTCATCACCACGCTGGCAGCCGGGTCGCTGATCGAGAACGGCGCGCTGACCATCTGGGGACCGCGCTCGAAGCAGATCCCGGCGCTGATCACCGGCAACACCACCATCGGCGGCGTCGGCGTCTCCCTGCACCAGATCGCCATCATCGTCATCACGCCGCTGATCCTGGCCGCACTTTGGATGTTCCTCAACCGCACGCGGCTCGGGCTGGCGCTGCGCGCCGTGGCGCAGAATGAAGATGCCAGCCATCTGGTCGGGCTGAACGTCACCGCGCTCTATGGGCTGGCCTTCGCCATTGCCGCGTCGCTTGCAGGCCTCGCCGGCATCTTCATGGGCGGCTATCGTTTCATGTCGCCGGTGATGGGCAGCGACCCGCTGCTCAAGGCGCTGATCGTCGTCGTCTTCGGCGGAATATCGAGCATCTCGGGACCGATCTTCGCCGCCTATCTGATCGGCTTCTTCGAGGCCGCCTGCAGCTATTATTTCGGCCTGTACTGGACGCCGGCGCTGCTGTTCGGCGTGCTGATCCTGACCCTGATGGTGCGCCCCGAGGGCATCTTTGCCAGCCGCTCCCGAGGCCTAGCATGACCGACACGACATCGCCGATCACCCTTAGCCACACAGAGGCGGCAACCCCGATCGCTCCCGGCCGCACGCCGTGGAAGCAGGAGGCCATCGGCTTCGTGCTCGGCTTCGCCTTTCTGGCACTGCTGCCGCTGATCTTCGGCGACACCTATGCCCGCCACATTCTGATCATGGCCTTCATCTATGCGATCGTCGCCTCGAACTGGGACCTCAGCCTCGGCTATGGCGGCGTCTTCAATTTCGGCCATCTGGCGCTGTTCGGCATCGGCGTCTATGCCTACAGCCTGCTCACCAAGCTGGCCGAATTCGACCCGTGGATCGCGCTGTTTGCCAGCGGTGTCATCGCCACCCTGGCGGCGATCCTGGTGACCATCCCGATCCTGCGGCTGAAGGGCATCTACATCATCCTGGTCACTTTCGGCTTCGCGCAGCTGGTGATGCAAGTAATCATCAGCCAGTCCGCCATCACCGGCGGCACGCAAGGGTTGGTGCGCATTCCCGGGCTATACGTGTTCGACCACAACATGGTCCGTGACGGCAAATCAGCCTATTTCTACATCGCGCTGGCGCTGCTGGTGGCGAGCACCCTGTTCCTGCGCGTGTTCGTGCGCTCACGCACCGGGGCCAGCATCGTCGCCTTGCGCGACAATGAGGAATACGCCATCAGCCGCGGCGTCTCGATCGTGCGCCAGCGCATGCTGACGCTTGCCGCGAGCGCCTTCTTCACCGGCATCGCCGGCGCCTTCTACGCCGCCTACCAGCGCAATGCCTCGATCGACGTCTTCGGCATGAGCCTTGCGACCATCATCCTGTCGATGGTGCTGCTTGGCGGCACCAGCACTATTTACGGCGCCATCATCGCCTCTTTCGTGCTGACGATCTTCGCCGAATGGATGGCCGATTTCGGCGCGTGGCGGCCGATGATCACGGCGGTGCTGATCATCGGCGTGATGCTGGCCTACCCGAGCGGCCTGGTCGGCATGATCAAGGCTTCATGGGGCGCCGTCGCCGGACGCCTGAAGCGCCCGGCCTGACCGTTTCGGACTGGCGGCTCCGCCTCAGCGGATGCCGCACCAGTCGATGACCGAAGCGGCGATCACCTTGGCGGTCTCGACCACCGATTCGACTTCGACATACTCGTCGGAACCGTGAAATCCGTCGCCTGACGGGCCGAAGATGACACCGTCGACGCCGGCGCCGGCATAGTGCGCGGCATCGCACACGGCGACGAAGCCACGCGCCTGCGGCGCCTTGCCGACCATGGCCTTGCGCTTCATCAGCGATCTCACCAGCGGATGGTCGACCGGCGTGTTCATCGGCGGAAAATGCAGCCCGCCGAGCTCCCATTGGATCGCAGGCGGGTTGTCGCGCAGCCACGCATCGGTCTGCGCGAAATGGTGGACGAACGCCTCGAAATCGCGGCGGTAGTCGGCCGAATTCTCGTCGGGCAGGAATTTCATGTCGAGATCGAGCACCGCGACATCGGGAATGATGGCCGGGTTGGTCATCACGGTCGGCAGGCCGTGCTCGCCAAGGCCGGTGCCGCCATGCATGACGCCGATGTTGATGGTGTTCATGCCGAGCGGCAGCAGCGGATGCGATTTTGCTCGCGTCCGGTCCAGCTCATACTGGCGCACGGCGGCAATGAAGCGGGCGGCGATCTCGATCGCATTGACGCCCGGCTCCAGCCGGTCCTTGTCGTGGCGCTGCGGATAGATCTCGTTGTAGCGCAGCGCCGAATGGGCGTTGCGGCCACGGATCGTCACCCGCGCCCATTCCAGCCCGCCTTCGACCGGCAGGACATCGCCCCAGGTCGGTTCGGCGACCAGCACCGCCTTGGCGAGCTTGCCCTTCTTCACCGCGTCCATGGCGCCGAAGCCGCCGGCTTCCTCGTCGACGACCGAGTGGATGGCGAGCCGGCCCTGCAGCGTGATGCCCGCCTTGCGGATCGCGCGCGCGGCGGCGATGCAAGCGGCGACGCCGCCCTTCATGTCGACGGCGCCGCGGCCATAGAGCCGGCCATTGGTGATTTCGCCGCCGAACGGATCGACCGACCAGTCCTTCATCGCGCCGACCGGCACGACGTCGATATGGCCGCACAGGATCAGGCTGCGGCTCTCGTCTCCCGCCCATTCGCCGACCAGATTGGGCCGCCCGGGCAAGGCATCCCATTGCTCTGTCCTGAACCCGTCCTGCTTGAGGATCGGTTCGAGCAGCGCCTGGACATCCGCCTCGCGGTTGATCGCCGGATTGGGCTCGAATTTGGGGTTGACCGAAGGGATGCGGACCATGTCGCGGGTCAGGCCGATCAACCAGTCGCGATCGGTCTCGATCTCAGCCTGCACGGCGTCGATGATGGTCTGGTTGTCGGGCATTGTCGCTTCCTTTTCTGCGTCGCGGCGCTTTGCATCGCTGCACTGAGCGCAACGACACTATTTCCTTGTGGCTTTGGATTTGGCGGCGTCGTCGGCCGATGACGATAGGACGGTATCGAGCGTGACCGCGTTGGCGCTGCGGATCTTCTCGATGTCCTCGATGCGCTTGCGCACCCCGGCGCCATGGCCCTCCAGCGCGTGGGCAAAGACGGTTTCCATCTGGGCAACGGCCGTCGCCAGCGTGTCGAACGGCGAGTTGGCGTCGATCGCCGCGACCATGGTCAGGTCCGCGATGTCAGATATCGGCGACAGCCAGACATCGGTGAACAGCAGGATGGAGACGCCGCGCTCCTTGGCCTGCTGGGCAAAGCTCACCACGTCCGACTGGTAGCGCCGGTAATCGAACACGACGAGGAGGTCGCGCTTGCCAAGGTCGATCAACAGGTCGAAATCGGCGGGACTCAACGAACCGATGTCGCGCACGCCGGAGCGGAACTGCAGGAGATAGCCGGCCAGCATGGAGGCGATATGCCGGCTGAACCGGCCGCCCAGCAGCACGACCTGGCCCTTGCTCTCGAGCAGCATGTTGACAGCGCGCGTGTAGGCCTGCACCGGCACAGCCGTGCGCGTACGCTCCAGGCTGTCGGAAACCGAATGGAAATAGGCAAGTGCGGTGCCTTCGCTGGAGCCGCCCGGACGCTTGGCCTCCATCATCAAAAGCGGCGAATGCAGCCTGGATTCGACTTCGGTGAGCAGGCGTGCCTGGAAATCGGCAAAGCCGACATAGCCAAGCTTGGTCATCAGCCGCGTCACGCTCGGGTCGCTGACGCCGGCGCGCCGTGCCAGCCGGGTTGCGGTGCCCAGCCCCGACATCGGGTAATCGGCGAGCAGGACCTGGACGATCTTCTCTTCCGCGGAGGTGAACGCCACGGTCGTGTTGGCCAGTTCTTCGCGGATCGACATGGTCATCGCCTATCGCTGACGGAAGATGATTATCTTACAATTTTGTGAAATGGTGTCAAATCTGGAAAAAGTTTTACAGGATTGAATCTAGCCGCGTAGATCGCCCGCATCCGCCAGAATCCAATCCTTGCTCACTGCCATATGCACTTTCGATCTCGCTTGAGTATCTTGGCGGCGAGCCTGGTTCTCACGGACCCCGTTTCGGGGCCGGTTGTTACGGACGTGAAGTGAGGGTCATAACCTCAATCCAAAACCCCATCAAAGCGTCATTGGTGAACTGGTGCCCGCCGAACACGGATCGTGACGAAGCTGAACTGGCATTCGAACTTTTTCGCCAGTTGATGCATCTTAAGTCCATGGGCTACGAAACTCATATCGTGCCGAGTGATGCCGAACTGGCCCTTGCCGCTCGGGGCGGCGATTGTGGTTGCCTCGGCCTGCTGCTGGAACGTCATCGCGCACGGCTCTATGCGATAGCGCTGAACATGCTCGGCTATGGGTCGGACGCCGAAGATGCTGTGCATGAGACTTTCCTGATCGCGCTGAGGCGCATCGGCGAACTCAAGGATCCGCAAGCCGTCGGTGGCTGGCTTCGCACTGTGTTGCACCGCTGTTGCCTGCAACAATTGCGTCGACGACGACGCGAGATCTTGACCGCCGACATTCCAGACCGCCCAGACGAACGCGCAAGCATTGAGGAGCGGCTGGAGAAAGTCGCGCTTCGCGAATGGGTTTGGGACGCGCTACGCAAGCTTCCCGAGCCGCTGCAGGCTACCGCCATGTTGCGCTATTTCGGAAGCTATCAGTCTTACGAGGAACTGGCCGCCATTCTGGGTGTCCCGATTGGGACGGTTCGCAGTCGTTTGTCGCAAGCCAAACGCAAGCTTGCCGAGATGCTGCTGGAAACGGCGGGCCTTGCCGACACAGAGGCTCGCTCGCAGTCTCGCGAGCGCCAGCGATTCTACTCCGAAATTTTCAATGGGCTCAACCAGCATGGCGAGCGTGACCGCTTCCTTGGGCACTTTGCAGAGGACCTGCATCTTGTCCGCGGGACGAGCAAACCAGTGCTGGGTCGCTCATTCCTTGCCTGGGAAGTCGACGCCGACACGGAAGCCGGCGTCCGCCTGGAACCGCAGCGCATTCTCAGCGCCAGCCAGGTCACCGTGATCGAGGGACTATTCGTCAATCCGCCGGAAGACCCTTTCCACTGCCCGCCGGGTGTCGTCCTGGTGATCTTTCAGCGAGACGGCAAGGCCCGACGCTTGCATCTTCATCTTTCGCCGCGTCCGCCTAGAATCGACGACGACTGATCGAACTTTTTCTCCCGTCCGTGACTCCTTACAGCACGCGGGCATCATCTGGCCCGGACGCAAATGGTTCCAAAGAGGAGAGAGATCATGTTCGCCTTCGCAGTTTCCCATGTTGCTTCCATCGCACACCACGGCGAGCTCGGGCCCAGCCGCTCGCGCCGCCTCCTTCACACGGCGTTCGCATCGACTGTCGTCTGCGCCACATTGTTGTCATCAGGCTTAGGCTGGGCCGGTCAAGCTGAGGTCGACGCCACCTATAAGGACGTCGAGCGGACGCTCGGCTCGGTGCCGACCTTTCTCCATCAGGTTTCAAAAGCAGCGCTGCCGGGCGCCTGGGCAGAGGTGAAGGCTCTGCAGTTCTCCAGCGAAACCGCCCTGCCGCCGAA
>NZ_RZRR01000590.1:0-3619 GCF_003998555.1 Mesorhizobium sp. M7A.F.Ca.CA.002.09.1.1
CTCCAGCTTCGTCATGCCGGGCCTCGCCCGCATGCCAGCCGCAAGCGGCATTGCCGCGATGAATTCCATCAACGTCACAGCGGTGACGCCGCTGTTCATGACAGCACTGTTCGGCACGGCTCTCGTCTGCATCGTTGTCGCCATCGGTGCGGTGATCGGCTGGAACCAGCCAGGCTCGCTCTGGCTGGTTGCCGGCAGCCTGCTCTATCTCATCGGCATCGTGGTGGTGACGATGATCTTCAACGTCCCGCTCAACGATGCGCTCGCCGCCCTCGATCCGGCCAGCAGCAATGGCGCAAGCCTGTGGTCGCGCTACCTCGACGAGTGGGTGATGTGGAACCATGTCCGCACCATCAGCGGCATAGCCGCGCTGGCATCCTTCTGGTTCGCCGCGCGTTGAAAAGGATGGATGGAGCCACCGATGAAGGATCAATATTCGAATATGGCCTTCGGCATGGCAATCGGAGTTGGTGTCGGTGCCGCGGTCGGCACCGCTCTGGATGACCTTCCGATGGGCGTCGCCGCGGGTATTGCGATTGGCGCCGCCTTCGGAGCGTGGCGACGCAAGTGACGGCAGCGCCGGCGGCCTCTACGCCTTTGTCTTCCGATCGGAATGACCGAGGTCGCGGTCCGGATCAATGACATCGCGGACCAGTTGCTTCAGCTTGGCCGCGTCCGGAAAACCGCCGTCGCGCTTGCGATCCCAGACAAGCACGTCATTGCAGGAAATGGTGAAGATGCCGCCGGTGCCCGGCACCAGCGTTACTTCGCCGAGGTCCGTGCCGAAGGTCGACAGCAGCTCCTGCGCCATCCAGCCGGCGCGCAACAGCCATTGGCACTGCGTGCAGTAGGTGATGCGGATGGCGGGGAGCACTCTCTCGCTCATGCCGGGCTGAGCTCCGCTCATGCCGCGCTGAGCTTGGCCATGGTCTCGTCGTCGACTTCGAAGTTGGCGTAGACGCTCTGCACGTCGTCGTCGTCCTCGAGCGTGGCGACCAGTTTCATCAGCGACTGTGCCCGCTCCTCGTCGACCGGAACGTTGTTCTGCGGCCGCCAGATCAGCTTCACCGATTCTGCCTCGCCGAGCGAGGTTTCCAGAGCCTTCGACACCTCACCGAGATTCTCGAAGGCGCAATAGATGGTGTGGCCTTCCTCGTCGGTTTCCACGTCGTCGGCGCCGGCTTCGATTGCCGCTTCCATGACCTTGTCGGCGCTGCCGGCCGATGCCGGATAATAGATCTCGCCGACGCGGTCCCACATGAAGGAAACCGAGCCCGTTTCGCCCATCGCGCCGCCGGCCTTGGTGAAGGCAGCACGCACATTGGACGCCGAGCGGTTGCGGTTGTCGGTCAGCGCCTCGACAATGACAGCGACGCCGCCCGGGCCATAGCCCTCATAGCGCACGGCTTCGTAATTCTCGGCATCGCCCATCGAGGCCTTGTTGACGGCGCGCTGGATGTTGTCCTTCGGCATCGACACCGCCTTGGCGTTCTGGATCGCCAGGCGCAAGCGCGGGTTCATCGATGGATCGGGCGTCCCGCTCTTGGCGGCGACGGTGATTTCGCGCGCCAGCTTGGAAAACATTTTAGACCGCACCGCATCCTGGCGGCCCTTGCGGTGCATGATGTTCTTGAACTGTGAATGGCCAGCCATGGCACCCCTGTCGTCTTCTCGGCTAGAGCATCGCGAAGCGAAGTGATCTGACCTCGTCTTCCGCAATGCCCGAATTCAAAATTTCAGAGCGTCCCAGGTGCACCTCTTGGAAGCACGGCGTTCTCTGTCGGAATGGCCGGCTTATAGATAAATCGGCTCAATTCGTCCAGCCGCACCGCGCATGCGGCGCAAGACGTGACCTGCTGCGGCCGCTCACGCCTCGAGGTCCGACTTCAGTCGGTCGATGATGCTGAGCGCATGGCCGGCATACTGGCTGATCCAGCGGTCGTGGATCTGCTTGATCGGCAGCGCGTTGAGATGGTTCCAGCGCTCGCGGCCGTCGCGCCGCGCAACGATCAGGTCGGCCTCCTCCAGCACCTTCAGATGCAGCATGACCGTGCAGCGATCGATATCGGGAAAGGCCTCGCACAGCATGCCGGTCGTCTTCGGCGCGTCCTTCAGCTGATCCAGCATTTCGCGCCGGCGCGGATGCGCCAGCGCCTTGAAAACATTGTCGTCTTGCGATCTGCTTGACATGTTATGTTTATATAACGTATCTTTGGACCGATCAAGGGAAGGAGCTGTGGATATGTCACTTGGATTCAGTGTTTCCGGACGCATCGGCAAGCCGGTCGCCGACGTCTTCGACGCAGTCGTCAATCCGAAGAAACTGAGCGGCTATTTCACCACGATCGGCGGCGCCAGCGCCCCGCTGGAAGCCGGCGCCGGCGTCGTCTGGTGGGGCAAGGTGCCGGTTGAGGTCGACGAAGTGGTCAAGGACCGCCGCATCGTGCTGCGCTGGGATGCCACCGATGAGGACGGCAAGCCGGCCTACAAAACCCGCATCGAGATGAACTTCGAACCGCTGGACGATGGCGGCACCTTCGTCACCATCGCCGAGAGCGGCTGGCAGGAAGGCGCGGTCGGCCTGAAGAAGTCCTACCTCAATTGCGAGGGCTGGTCGCAGATGCTGGCCTGCATGAAGGCCTATGTCGAGTACGGCATCAATTTGCGCGACGGTTACTACCGCAGCGAGATGAAAGGCGAACCCGCCAACGAGACCAATGTTTGAGCGACCCGACATCTGAGCAACCAGAAGGAAGAGGAGGCCTTTGCGATGAAGAAAGTAACGCCATTCCTGATGTTCGAGGGCAAGGCCGAAGAGGCAATGACCCTCTATTGCGAGACCATTCCCGGCAGCAGCGTCCTCGACGTCACGAATTACGGCCCCGGCGAAGACGGTCCGCAAGGAACGGTCAAACTAGCGCGGGTGTCGATCGCCGGCCTGGAAGTCATGGTCTTCAACAGCCCCGTCCACCATGCATTCACCTTCACGCCATCGGTGTCGCTGTATGTGGACTGTTCCTCCGAGGATGAACTGAACCGAATTGTCGAGACGCTGGGCAAGGATGGCGCGTTCCTGATGCCATCGGACAATTACGGCTTCAGCCGCCGTTTCGCATGGCTAAACGACAGGTTCGGGGTCTCCTGGCAGATCAATCTCGCATGACTGGTCTGTGCAAGGGCGACCACCCTGCTGCTCTTGCCTCAATGCCCGCCGCCCGGCTTCTTGCGCCGCCGCGCCAGCATGTTGAGCCCCTCGACCAATGCCGAAAAGCCCATCGCCGCATAGATGTAGCCCTTGGGCACATGGTAGCCCATGCCGTCGGCGATCAGTGTCATGCCGATCATCAAAAGGAAGCCCAGCGCCAGCATGACAATGCTCGGGTTTTTGGCGATGAAGTTGGCCAGCGGCCCGGCCGCCAGCATCATCACGCTCACCGCCACGATCACGGCGATGTACATGATGGCGATCTCGTCGGTCATGCCGACGGCGGTGATGATCGAATCGATCGAGAAGACCAGGTCGAGCAGCAGGATCTGGAAGATCGCGCCGGCGAGGCTGATCTGCAGCGTCTCGCCCATCATCGTATCCTTGTGGTCGTCGGGATCGACCGTGTGATGG
>NZ_RZRR01000591.1:0-3610 GCF_003998555.1 Mesorhizobium sp. M7A.F.Ca.CA.002.09.1.1
GTGTACGACATCAGCAGCGCGACCGTCTACATGCCTGACGGCTCGAGGCTCGAGGCGCATTCAGGCATCGGCGCCATGGCGGACCAGCCGCGTTATGCCGACCAGAAGAATCGCGGACCGACGCCGCCCAACACCTACAATCTGTCGATGCGCGAGTCGCGCTTCCACGGAGTGGAGGCCTTGCGCCTGACACCGGTCGATGGCCGCAACAAATACAATCGCAACGGCCTGCTGGCCCATACCTACCTGCTCCGGGGCCGCTACGCCCAGTCGAGCGGCTGCGTCGCCTTCAAGGACTATGCGCGCTTCCTCGCCGCTTTCAAGAAGGGCAAAATCAAACGCCTCGTCGTGGTGCCGCGCCTGAACGGGTCGGCGACGCAGGTCGCATCAGCCGCCAGGGGCGTGTAACGACAAGAGCTTTCGGGCGCCTTCCCGCTGCTCCTGACAGCCTGCTGTCAGGAGCAGCGCTGTCCGGCACGCCTCTCCCCACCGCGCTCTTTCCATTTTGGCCAGGAAATCCCATATTCGGGACATGGCCAAATCTCCCGATCAGAAAACGCCGCCGACGGCGAATGACGACCGCGCCGCGCCGAAGCGGCGCAGCCCGCTGACCGATTTCCTCGACGCCTCCGAGCCGCTGCACAAAGGCGGCTTCGCCGAGATGCCGCAGCCGGAGCTCTCTGGCACGCCGCTGACCGGTTCGATCGCGGATTGGGCCGAGCAGATCGAGCAGGAAGCCGAAAACGAAGGACGTCTTGTCGCCAAGGGTGACGGCGGCAAATCGCCGAAGCCGTCGAAGAAGATACCCGAGCGCTCAAGCTCGCCGGGGCGCAGTTCGCGCGGCACCTCGATGGGTGGCGCGGCGTCAGCCAGGGAGCGCACGGCAGCCGGCCTCAATCCGGTCGCCGGCCTCGACATCTCGCTGGAGGACGCCGAGACCATGGCCTCGGGCAGCGTCACCGCGACGGTGGCGGCACTGTCGGCGCTGATCGAATCCGGCAATCCGCTGCACAAGGACGGCGTGCTGTGGACGCCGCACCGCCCTGCCCGCCCCGAAAAATCCGAAGGCGGCATCGCCATCAAGATGGTGTCGGAGTTCGAGCCGGCCGGCGACCAGCCGACCGCGATCAAGGATCTGGTCGAAGGCGTCGATAACCACGACCGCACCCAGGTGCTGCTCGGCGTCACCGGCTCAGGAAAAACCTTCACCATGGCCAAGGTGATCGAGGAGACGCAGCGCCCTGCCTTGATCCTGGCGCCGAACAAGACGCTTGCCGCGCAGCTCTATTCCGAGTTCAAGAAATTCTTCCCGGAAAACGCCGTTGAGTATTTCGTCTCCTACTACGATTATTACCAGCCGGAAGCCTACGTCCCGCGCACCGACACTTTCATCGAGAAGGAATCCTCGATCAACGAGCAGATCGACCGCATGCGCCACTCGGCGACGCGTTCGCTGCTTGAGCGCGACGACGTCATCATCGTCGCCTCGGTGTCCTGCATCTACGGTATCGGCTCGGTCGAAACCTATACGGCGATGACCTTCCAGATGCAGATCGGCGACCGGCTCGACCAGCGCGCGCTGCTCGCCGATCTCGTCGCCCAGCAGTACAAGCGGCAGGACATCAACTTTGTCCGCGGCTCGTTCCGCGTGCGCGGCGACACCATCGAAATCTTCCCGGCCCACCTGGAAGACCGCGCCTGGCGCATCTCGATGTTCGGCGACGAGATCGAGCAGATCACCGAATTCGACCCGCTGACCGGCCAGAAGACCGGCGAGCTGAAAAGCGTCAAGATCTACGCCAATTCGCACTATGTGACGCCGCGCCCGACGCTGAACCAGGCGATCAAGTCGATCAAGGAAGAGCTCAAGCACCGGCTGGTCGAACTCGAACGCGCCGGCCGCCTGCTTGAGGCACAGCGGCTGGAACAGCGCTGCCGCTTCGACCTCGAAATGCTGGAAGCCACCGGCTCGTGCGCCGGCATCGAGAACTATTCGCGCTATCTCACCGGCCGCCAGCCGGGCGATCCGCCGCCGACGCTGTTTGAGTACATCCCCGACAACGCACTGGTCTTCATCGACGAAAGCCATGTCACCGTGCCGCAGATCGGCGGCATGTATCGCGGCGACTTTCGCCGCAAGGCGACGCTGGCCGAATACGGCTTCCGTCTGCCGTCCTGCATGGACAACCGGCCGCTGCGCTTCGAGGAGTGGGATGCCATGCGTCCGCTTTCGGTCGCGGTCTCGGCGACCCCTGGCGCCTGGGAGATGGAACAGGCCGGCGGCGTCTTCGCCGAGCAGGTCATCCGTCCGACCGGCCTGATCGATCCGCCGGTCGAGGTCCGCCCGGCCAAGAGCCAGGTCGACGATGTCGTCGGCGAGATTCGCGATACCACCAAGGCCGGCTACCGCACCTTGGTCACCGTGCTGACCAAGCGCATGGCCGAGGATTTGACCGAGTATCTGCATGAGCAGGGCATCCGCGTCCGCTACATGCACTCCGACATCGATACGCTGGAGCGCATCGAGATCCTGCGCGATCTGCGCCTCGGCGCCTTCGACGTGCTGGTCGGGATCAATCTTCTGCGCGAAGGCCTCGACATTCCCGAATGCGGCTTCGTCGCCATTCTCGACGCCGACAAGGAAGGTTTCCTGCGATCGGAAACCTCGCTGATCCAGACCATCGGGCGCGCCGCCAGAAACGTCGACGGCAAGGTCATCCTCTATGCCGACCAGGTGACCGGCTCGATGGAACGGGCGATGGCCGAAACCAACCGTCGCCGCGAAAAGCAGATGGAGTGGAACGCGGCCAACGGCATCACACCGGAATCGGTCAAGTCGCGCATCTCCGACATTCTCGATTCGGTCTACGAGAAGGACCACGTCCGCGCCGATATCTCGCAGTTCACCGACGGTGCCGGCGCCATGATGGGCAACAACCTCAAGGCCCATCTCGACGCGATGGAAAAGCAGATGCGCGATGCCGCGGCCAATCTCGACTTCGAGAAGGCGGCCCGCATCCGCGACGAAATCAAGCGCCTGCGTGAGATGGAACTGTCCATCTCCGAAG
This sequence comes from Mesorhizobium sp. M7A.F.Ca.CA.002.09.1.1, assembly GCF_003998555.1. NCBI lineage: Bacteria > Pseudomonadati > Pseudomonadota > Alphaproteobacteria > Hyphomicrobiales > Phyllobacteriaceae > Mesorhizobium > Mesorhizobium sp. M7A.F.Ca.CA.002.09.1.1. The sequence goes on from NZ_RZRR01000591.1 coordinate 3,069, forward strand.
ACCCGCTGGCCAAATACGCCGACATGGAAAGCCCGGCCTCCGGCCGCGAAAAGGGCAAGCACAACAAGGGCGTGGCCAAACATCGTACAGCAGAGGAACAGGAGCGTTTTCGCAAGCTCGACGCAGCGCGTGCCGCCGAAGAGGCAGCCAAGGCTGCCCGGCCCAACCTCTTCCGCAAGCCTGATCTCGACGAGATGGGCGCCGATGGCACTGTGCCGGTGAAAAAGCCGCTGTTTTCGAAACCCTCGATCGACGACATGGGTCCAGGTACCGACATGCCGACGCCGGCCGGCGCGGTGTCGCGCTCGCTGTTCAAGAAACAGTCGGCATCCGAGGCACATGGTTCCGATTTCGGCATTCCCGGGGACGCCACAAAGCCGCTGTTCAAGAAGAACTCGCTGGACGAGATGACGGTGCGGCGGACGGAAAAACCGATCGAAGGAAAAGTGCCGGCCAAGCCGCAGCCAATCTCCCCCCTCGTGGGGGACGAATCCGCCAAGCCAGTTGTTCGCCAGCGAACAGGCATTGGCTCCTACGAAGAC
>NZ_RZRR01000592.1:0-3609 GCF_003998555.1 Mesorhizobium sp. M7A.F.Ca.CA.002.09.1.1
GGCCGCGGCGGCCAAGGCAAAAGCAGCACCGGCCAAGAAGCCGGCAGCGAAAGCTGCGGCGAAACCGGCAGTGAAGAAGGCGGCACCCGCCAAGGCAGCGGCAAAGCCGGCTGCCAAGGCGGCACCGGCCAAGAAGCCTGCAGCGAAAGCTGCGGCGAAACCCGCAGCGAAGAAGGCAGCAGCACCTGCCAAGAAACCGGCTGCCAAGGCTGCACCAGCCAAGAAGCCGGCTGCCAAGGCTGCTCCGGCAAAGAAGGCTGCGGCAGCGAAATCTTCAGCGCCGGTGAAGAAAGCGGCACCTGCGGCCAAGCCGAAGGCAGCGCCCGCGAAGGCCGGCAAGAAGTAGTCGCGCTTCCCTCGCCGGGGGCGGTGCCGAAACAGTCAAGGGCGGGTGCCTCACAGGGCGCCCCGCTCGTTGTTTAGGCAGTCGGAAGGCGAGAACAGAGGCGGACGGAGGATATCTTTTCGCAGCTCCCAGGACTTCGCCATAGGGCGGAGTCCGGTGGGGCTTTTTTCGTGTCATTCATGCGGGTGATGAAACATCGGCGCGAGGCTCGTCGGTCTTGCCAGTCGGCTGGCGGCTTCGCGCGATCCCGGCAACCATGGTGATGAAGCACCGTCTTCATGGAGCGCTCGCTAAACGGCCCTGGCCGCTGCGTCGCTCTGGCGGCTGGGTTTTCCGCTTCTGGCCATTGCCCGATCGCGCCCGATCGGTCAACACTGCCGGCCTGCAAAACAGGAAACGGATCATGCCCAGACTGCTCTATGCGTCGTCTTCTCCCTACAGTTCCAAGGTACGAATGGCGGCAGCCTATGCCGGCATCGCTGTCGATCTGGTGCCGATCAAGACCGAGGAGAAGCCGGCCGACTTGATGATCGCCAACCCGCTCGGCAAGATTCCGGTTCTGGTGCTCGACGACGGTCGCTCCATCCATGACAGTCGCGCCATCACCCAGCATCTCAACCGTTTGTCGAAGAGCGCGCTTTTTCCACGCAATCCCGACAAGCGGCTCGAGGCAGAAGTGCTGGAGGCATTGGCCGACGGCATTTGCGACTGTGCGCTGTCGATGGTCTATGAACGGCGCACGCGGCCTGAGGAGATGGTCTATCAGCCCTGGCTCGATCGCCAGTGGGCGAAGATCACGGCGGCACTCGACCTGCTCAACGCCAACCCGCCGAAGCTGCCGAAAAAGATCACCGCCGGCCAGATGGCGCTGCGCGCCTGCCTTGGCTATCTCGCGCTGCGCTTTGCCGGGAAATGGGAGAAGGGTCGCGCCCGGCTGACGCGGTGGGCGGCACGCTTCGACGAGAAGTTTCCAGAACTGAAGCCCTGCATTCCCGGTTGACCGCCCATTACCCGAATAGATTTACCCGGAAATCACGCGAGCATAAAAAAAGCCGGGCGCGAGGCCCGGCTTTTTCGTGTCGTGGCTTGAACGACTTAGAACTTCATACCGACGCCGAAGGTGACGCGGTTGTCGGTGGCCTTGACCTTGCCGATGCCATCGAAGCTCTTGCTGCCGAAGTCGGTGTAACGATACTCGACACGACCGAAGACATTGTCGGTCAGCTTGATGTCGGTGCCGAGACCGGCGGTCCAGCCGAGCAACGTGGCGCGGTCCGAACCGTATACGTCGTCTTCGACCTTCAGGCTTCTTCCGGCGAGACCGCCGGTGCCATAGAGCAGGATTTCGGGGGTCACGGCATAGCCGAGACGGGCTCGCAACGAACCCTCGAAGCCGGCCTTGGAATTGACGCCAGAATCGTCGCCCTTGACGCCGTTGTAGCCGAGTTCGGCTTCAGCGCCGTAGACGAAGTTCTCTTGCTGCCACTGATAGCCGCCGAAGACGCTGCCGACGAAGCCCTTGGTGCCGACGTCAACATTGTCAACACCCAGATCCTTTTCCTTGGTATGGCCGCTGAAGCCATAGCCGACGTTGAGACCGGCGTAGGGGCCGGCCCACGAAGCGACGGGAAGTTCAGCGATCGGCGCAGGTGCCGGCGGCTCTTCCGAAACCACGTCAGCAGCATAGGCAGTTCCGCTGAGGGCGAAGAGCCCGAGCGCAACGGCCAGCGGCCGTGCGAATTTGAGATTGGCTTGCATTGTTCTTTACTCCTTAAGCCACAGGACACAGGCTTGTTTCTCACGATCGCCATCGACCCGTCCGGGGGGGAAACGGATCTGGCGTTCGTCGGTTCCAAATGTCGTGTCAAAATGCGGCTGAAGCGAACCTGAACTTGGGTCATTCCCCGGCGCAAATGAGGCAGAACCTTGACGTTGCATCTTCGCAACAGCGAAATGGCAGGAACCATCCGGTGCTGCGCTGCACACCGCTTGGTGCAAGGACTCCAGCACCCTATATTGCGGTCGGGCACGCCTGAGTCCAGGGCGGGCCAAGATGCCCAAACGGCCGTTTCGCCACAATGCTGCCCAAGGTGCGAACACCATTTAACGCATGCCGGGCCATATTTCGCCGGCACTGCTTTTTCGGGCCGAAATTGAGGATTGACACCATATGAGCAAAGCCACTGTCACGGCGCTGGTGACGGGCGGGGCCAGGCGGATCGGCAGGGCGATCGTCGAGGATCTCGCCGCGCACGGTTTTGCCGTCGCCATCCATTGCAACCGCTCGCGCAGCGAGGCCGATGCGTTGGCTGCCGAAATCATCGCCGGAGGTGGCCGCGCCGCAGTGGTCGCCGCCGACCTGACCGATATGGACGCCATCGATGACCTTATCGGCGAGGCGCAAGCAGCGCTCGGGCCGCTCTCGCTGCTGGTCAACAACGCGTCGCTGTTCGAGGACGATTCGGTTCTGGATTTCGACTGGCGGGCCTGGGACCGGCACTTTGCCGTCCATGTGAAAGCGCCCGCGCTCCTGGCGCAGAATTTCGCCCGGGCACTACCGGCAGGGCAGGAGGGCCTGATCGTCAACATGATAGACCAGCGCGTCTGGCGGCCGACGCCGCGCTACTTCTCCTATGCACTGTCCAAATCGACGCTGTGGACAGCCACCCAGATGATGGCGCAAGCGCTCGGTCCCCGCGTCCGCGTCAATGCCATCGGCCCGGGGCCGACATTGAAGAACGCGCGTCAGGACGACAGCGATTTTGCAGCCCAAGTCGATGGCTTGATCCTCAAGCGCGGCCCGGAATTGCCGGAATTCGGCGCCACTATCCGCTATCTCTGGGAAGCGCGCTCGGTCACCGGCCAGATGATCGCGCTTGATGGCGGCCAGCATCTTGCGTGGCAGACGCCCGATGTGACAGGCATGACGGAATGAGTCCTGTAGACCACAAAAGCAAGCCGCGCGGCGGCACCGACGATCTGCCCCCCGATATCGACCTCGAGGACGAGGCGGTCGAGGAAATCGTTGAAACCGTCGGTCCCGATGTCGCCTTCACCGCCATCGACTGGACGCCGCATGCCGGCGACGCGGAAGGCATGATCGGCGCCGAGGTGATCCAGACGCTGGTCAAGCGGCTGCCCAACGCGCCCGGCGTCTACCGCATGATGAACGCTGCCGGCGATGTGCTCTATGTCGGCAAGGCACGCAGCCTGAAGAAGCGCGTCACCAACTACGCGCAAGGCCGCTTCCACACCACCCGCAT
>NZ_RZRR01000593.1:0-3605 GCF_003998555.1 Mesorhizobium sp. M7A.F.Ca.CA.002.09.1.1
AGGACGCACCGTTCAAGCTGATCGACCGGACCGAAGAATTCTCGACCCAGATCCTGGCCGGCCCGAACTCGCGAAAAATCCTCGCCGATGTCTGCGAAGCCGACCTCACTCTGCCATGGCTGACGCATCAGGAGACGAAGATCGCCGGCCGCTGGGCCAAACTGGTGCGCGTCTCCTTCGCCGGCGAACTCGGCTGGGAAATCCACACCAGGATCGACGACACCGCCGCCATCTTCGATGCCGTCTGCGCCGCAGGCCAGCAGCACGGGCTGAAGCCTTTCGGCATGTACGCGCTGGATTCGCTCCGGCTTGAGAAAGGCTACCGCACCTGGAAAGGCGATCTGTCGACCGACTATTCGATCCTGCAGGGCGGGCTCGAACGCTTCGTCAAATGGGACAAGCCCGACTTCCGTGGCAAGGCGGCACTGCTGAACGAAAAGCAGCAAGGCGTGAAGAAGCGCTTCGTCACGCTGGTGGTGGAAAACCCCGGCGATTGCGACGCTCCGTCAGTTTCTACACTCTGGCATGACGGCAAGATCGTCGGCGAGACGACGTCCGGCGGCTGGGGCCATCGCATCGACAAGTCGATCGCGCTCGGCATGCTGCGCGCCGACCTGGCCAAACCAGGTACATCAGTCGAGGTCGAAATCTTCGGTGACCGCTTTCAGGCAATCGTGCAGAAGGATGAACCGCTGTGGGATCCGAAGAACGAAAGGCTGCGCGCATGAAGAAAATCATCCTCACCGATGGCGGCATGGGCCAGGAACTGGTCCGCCGCAGCCAATCCGAGCCGACGCCGCTATGGTCGGCCAGGGTGCTGATCGACGAACCGGATCTGGTGCGCGACCTGCACGCGGAATTCATCCGTGCCGGCGCACGTGTCATCACCATCAACACCTATTCTGCGACACCCGAACGCCTGGCGCGCGAAGGTGCGGAAGACCTATTCAAGCCATTGCAGAAGCGCGGCATCGAATTGGCCAGGCAGGCCCGCGACGAGGCCGGCGATGCAGCCATCGCCGGTTGCCTGTCGCCGCTTTTCGGCAGCTATGCACCGGCACTGACCATTTCCTTCGAGGAGACGCTCGAGATTTACCGCCGCATCGTTGCCGAGCAGGCCGATGGCGTCGACCTGTTCCTGTGTGAAACCATGGCGTCGGCGGACGAAGCCCGCGCAGCGGTGACCGCTGCATCGGAAAGCGGCAAGCCGGTATGGGTATCGTGGACGCTGGCTGACCACGGCAAGCCGCGGCTGCGCAGCGGCGAAGCCATTGCCACCGCGGCAAGCGCGCTCGACGGCCTGGCAGTCGCAGCGCGGCTGGTCAATTGCTGCCGGCCGGAAGCAATCGCCGCGGCTTTGCCTGAACTGATCGGCCTCGGCGGCCCGGTCGGCGCATATGCCAATGGCTTCACGTCAACCGAAGCACTTAAGCACGGCGGCACCGTCGATGTGCTGCACGCTCGTCACGACCTTGGCCCGGATGCCTATGCAGACCAGGCGATCGGCTGGGTGGAGGCTGGCGCAAGCATCGTTGGCGGCTGCTGCGAAGTCGGACCACCGCACATCGCCGCCCTGCGCGACCGGCTCGAACAGGCCGGCTACGAAATTTCGGGAGTTTTGCATGCCTAGACCATCATCGCGCATTTCCGGCATCGTGCCTTCGGGCAAGGACGGCTGGGAAGTCCATTTCGCCGCCTGGACGCGCAAGGAGGCCGGCGAAGACATCATCATGCTGTCGGTTGGCGACCATGATTTCGACACGCCTTCGCAGACCATTGAAGCCTGTGTGACCGCGGTTCGCGGCAGCAATCATCACTACACCCCGCTTCCCGGCTTGCCGCGCCTGCGCAAGGCGATGGCCGCAGCCTCGAGCGCCTGCACCGGCGTCGAGACATCGCCGGATCAGGTGATCGCCACGCCGGGCGGCCAGGCCGCACTCTACGCGGCCGTGCAGGGCGTGCTCGACCAGGGCGATCACGCCATCGTCGTGGCACCCTATTATGCCACCTATCCCAACACGTTCAGCGCCGCTGGCGCTGATTTCACCGTCGTCGAGACACCGGCCGAGGATGGCTTCCAGCCGCGAGCCGACATGATCCGCGCGGCAATCCGGCCGAACACGCGCGCCATCCTGATCAACACGCCGAACAATCCGACCGGTGCGGTCTATTCGCGCGAGCGGCTGGAACAGTTGGCAGAAGTCTGCCGGGAGCACGACCTCTGGCTGCTGTCGGACGAAGTCTACTGGACGCTCGGCGGCGGCGAGCACGTCTCGCCGCGCTCGCTGCCAGGAATGGCCGAGCGCACGCTGGTCATCAATTCGATGTCCAAGAGCCACGGCATGACCGGTTGGCGCATGGGCTGGCTGACGGGACCGGAGCAGATGATCACGCTCATGATCAATCTCAATCTGGTGACGACCTACGGCCTGCCGGCCTTCATCTCGATCGCTTGTTCCGAGGCGCTGGAGAACCGTTACGGCGTCAAGGAGATCGCCGAACGCTACGCGGCACGCCGCACCGTCTTGCTCGACGCCGTGCGGGGCATGAACGATGTCACCGTGCGCGGTTCGGAGGGCGGCATGTATGTCATGCTCGACATCTCGGCCGTCGAGCCGGACGACGAGAAATTCGCCTGGGCCCTGCTCGACAAGGAAAAGGTTGGCGTGATGCCCGGCTCCAGCTTCGGCGAGGCGGCCGCCGGCCACATTCGCATCAGCCTCTGCCAGCCCGAACCCGTGCTGCAGGAAGCTGCACTTCGTCTGCGCCGCTTTGCTTCCAGCTACCGTTGCGAGGCAGCATGATCGCCAAGGCAGTTCCCGCCAAAGCAAGAGCGGTCATCATCGGCGGCGGCGTTTCCGGCTGCTCGGTCGCCTATCACCTGGCCAAGCTCGGCTGGACCGATATCGTGCTTCTCGAACGCAAGCAGCTGACGTCGGGCACGACATGGCATGCCGCCGGCCTGATCGGCCAGCTGCGCGGTTCGCAGAACATGACGCGGCTGGCGAAATATTCCGCCGACCTCTACGTCAAGCTGGAAGCAGAGACCGAAGTCGGCACCGGCATGCGCCAGGTCGGTTCGATCACCGTGGCGCTGACCGAGGAGCGCAAGCACGAGATCTACAGGCAAGCGTCGCTGGCGCGTGCCTTCGATGTCGACGTGCGCGAGATTTCGCCCAGGGAAGTCAGCGAGATGTACCCGCATCTCAATGTTTCCGATGTCGTCGGCGCCGTGCATCTGCCGCTCGACGGCCAGTGCGACCCCGCCAACATCGCCATGGCACTGGCCAAGGGCGCGCGCCAGCGCGGTGCGACCATCGTCGAGAACGTCAAGGTCACCAAGGTCCACAGCAAGGCCGGCCGCGTCACGGGCGTGTCCTGGACACAAGGCGAAGAGCAAGGCACGATCGAGGCCGACATCGTCGTCAACTGCGCCGGCATGTGGGCGCGCGAACTGGGAGCGCAGAACGGCGTCACCATCCCGCTGCACGCCTGCGAGCATTTTTACCTCGTCACCGAGCCGATCCCCGGCCTCACCCGCCTGCCGGTGCTGCGTGTGCCCGACGAGTGTGCCTACTACAAGGAGGACGCCGGCAAGATGATGC
>NZ_RZRR01000594.1:0-3601 GCF_003998555.1 Mesorhizobium sp. M7A.F.Ca.CA.002.09.1.1
ATTCGGATTGGCCGGCCTCCGATGAGGGCCTTGACCCGCTTCACCTTGTCGACGATCGCTGGGATGAAGGCCTGGCCGCCGAAGCCCGGATTGACGGTCATGATCAGGATCAGGTCGAGCCGGTCGAGCACGTATTCGACCACGCTTTCCGGCGTCGCCGGATTGAGCGACACACCGGCCTTCTTGCCAAGATTCCTGATGGTCTGCAGCGAGCGGTCAAGATGCGGGCCGGCCTCGGCATGGACGGTCAAACCGTCGCAGCCGGCCTCGGCGAAAGCGGCCAGATAGGGGTCGGCCGGGGCAATCATCAGATGGCAGTCGAAGAAGGCCTTGGTGCGGTTGCGGATCGCCTTGATCACTGGCGGGCCAAAGGTGATGTTGGGCACGAAATGCCCGTCCATAACATCGAGATGTATCCAGTCGGCGCCGGCTGCCGCTACCGCTTCGACCTCATCGCCGAGTTTGGAAAAATCCGATGCCAGCACCGATGGTGCAATCAGGGTCTTTCTGCTCATGGATGCGGCCTTTCCGAGTGTCCTTCTCGTTGGCCACCCTATCGACTGCCTAATGCGCCGCAGCCGACTTGTCGAGGGTGCAGGCGCGGTCGATGCGCAGGCTGGGACGCGTGCCGTTATCCGCGATCATGCTGCGGCCAATTCCCGCTTGTCCCCACAGCCGCGAAGAAAAACCCGCCGGATTGCTCCGGCGGGGTTTCTGGTCTCGTGTCGAGCAGGTGGTTATTGCTGCTGGAGCTTCAGGATTCTGTCTGGAACCTGGTCCTGCCGCTGTTCGACCTGCGGCCTGCGCCTGCAGCACCTGCTGCAGCAGCAGGCCGGGGTTCAGCTCCAGCGACGGTTGTCCGCGGACCGCCCGGCAGTTCGGGTAGCGCCCGATCGTGCCTTCCGGGCAGCGCCTCCTGATGATCGGCTGGCACTGGCCATCGATCATCTGCGAGCCCGGTGCGCATTCCACCTCCTGCCTGCGGCATGCGCCGTTGATCACCTCGGTGCCGCGCGGGCAGACACATTCGCCGCGCTTGTTGTGGACCTGGCCGCGTACGTCGCACTGCTCCTGCGTCGGCTGCTTGCGCCGGCAGGCATTGCCCCGCACCTCGGTACCCCTCGGGCAGACACAATTGCCGTCGGCGTCGTGGACCTGGCCACGGATGGTGCACTGGTCAGGCCTTGGCCGGATCGGGCGGCAGGCGCCGTTTCTGACCTCGTTGCCTTGCGGGCAGACGCAGTCTCCGTCCGCGTCGTGGACCTGGCCACGGATGATGCACTGCTCAGGCTTCGGCCGGATCGGACGGCAGGCGCCATTGCGCACCTCGGTCCCTCGCGGGCAGACACAGTCTCCATCGGCATCGTGGACCTGGCCACGGATCGTGCACTGCTCCGGCTTTGGCTGGATCGGGCGGCAGGCATTGCCCCTGATCTCGGTTCCCCTGGGGCAAACACAATCGCCATCCGCATTGTGGACCTGGCCACGGATAGTGCACTGCTCGGGCTTGTCGGTCCTGACGCACCTGCCGTTCTCGAGCCCGGTTCCGCGTGGGCAGACGCAGCGTCCGTCCTCGGTGCGGATCTGGCCCTCGAGCAGCACACAGCGTTTCGGCTGTTCCGGCTTCGGCACGATACCACCGCCCGGCGAGCACTGGCCGTTGCGGTAGGTGGTGCCTTCGGGGCAAACGCAGCGGCCGGCATCGTTCATGACGAAGCCTTGCGAGCATTCCTTCCTCGTCTCCTGGCTAATGGTGAAGGGATGGCAGGCATAGGCCTTGCCGCGATCGCCCTGCACATTGGTCTGATCGCCGCCAAGCACGTCGCCACCGCCCTGCACCCGTGTGTCGGGAGACAGCACGCCGACGCAATTCTGGCCGCTGACATTGCCCTGCAGATTGGCCAGGCGGCCGTCGTCGGGAATGACCACGGTGACATGGTGTACCCGGCTTTCGCCGGCGCCGAGCGTCAGGTTGGCAATGCAGGACGCAGGCAAGGTTGCCGGTTCCGGCGAGCAGCCGAAGGGCGGATCGATCGAGGTGATCTCAACGCCTTCCAGCCTGCCGAGCCCCTCCACGCCGATCGCATCGCCGATGCGGACCGGCCCGGAGAAGGCGGTCGCTCCGTCATTGATGATGGTGATCTCGAACGAGCAGGGTTGGCCGAGCCTGCATTCGCGGTCGCCGGTCTTTTCGACACGGATGGTCGAAGAACCGCCGCCCTTGGCGCAGGCCTGGCCAAAGGGATAGACGACGTCGTCGCCCGGCGCAGGCCCATAGGAGCCGCGCGCGCAGTTTTCGAACGCGCCATTCGCCGAGACCGTCACGTCGAAGTGGCGGCTGGTTCCAGGTGTCATGACGGCACCGGGAATCTGGCACGACAGCGCATTGGCCGGAACCGGTCCGCACGCCCATTCCGCGCCGTCGGGGGTGACGGTCTGGATCTGGACGGGCGCGCCGCCGGCCACCAGCGTGGCGGCATCGTTGACCCGCACCGGACCGGTGGGGGCAGCGGTGCCAAGGCTGGTGACGGTGATGCGGCAAGAGACGACCGCGGCACCGGCGAGCGAGCCGTTGCACACCTTGGTGATGCGCAGGGTCGGCTTGCCGCCATTGGGATGACGGAAGCGTTCCTTGGCGCAGGCCTTGTTGTTGGTGAGGTCGTTTTCCCCGGGGATGGGCTTCACCTCAGCGCAATTCTCGACAGTGTCCGACTGGTAGCCGGCCGGCATGACCGCCTTCACGAAGATCGGCGTCGAGGCGCCCGCAGGCAGCGAGATGCCGGCATTGTCGCAACGGAACTGGCCGGGGCCGTTCGGTCCGCATGTCCAGGGCGGGTTCGGGCCGAAGGTCGAGGACGACGGCGCGCCGCCGGGATAATTGTCGATGACCGTCAGCGGTCCATTGTAGGTGGCGCTGCCGTTGTTGATGATGTCGATCACGAAGGTGCAGATGCCGTCGGCCGAGCAGACCGGGACGCGGGCACGCTTCTTCAGGATCAGGTCGACCTTCTTCTCCACCGGCGGCCGGCAGTCGCGGTCACGGTCGCCGCGCCGGCAGATCGGGATCGAGGCACAGCCGCGATCGTTCGACTGGCTGCCGAACAGCGGCTTGCCGCTGGCGCCATAATTGTAGGTGGCGCAGTTGCGTAAAGCACCGCCTTGCCAGCCTCCGGCCGGCTTGAAGCCGAGCTTGAGGTCGACGGAGGCCCCCGGATTGAGCGTGGTCACCGGATAGGTGCAGGTCATCGGGGTGGTTCCGGGTACGCAGACCCAAGGTGGATTTGGCCCTGAATCGAGCGTCGAGCCGGCCGGCAGCGTCACCTCGTCGAGCACGATCTTGCCGTGGTAGGCTCCGGTGCCGACATTGGTGACCCTGATGGTGAAGTCGCAGCCGCCGCCCATCGTGCAACGCGTCACGTCGGCGCGTTTCTCGACCTTGAGGTCCGGCTCCTTGTCCCTGGGCGGGCACCTCTGGTCACGCGGGATGACGATGTCGATCGTCTGCGTGCAGCACAGGCCCCAGCCTTCCTTCGGACCGGCATAGGTTTCGATGCCGGTGACGATGAGGTGGATGACGTCGCCGGGCGAGGCACCGACGATC
>NZ_RZRR01000595.1:0-3586 GCF_003998555.1 Mesorhizobium sp. M7A.F.Ca.CA.002.09.1.1
GCCCGGACGCGAGAAAGCTGATCCAGAAGGTCAGCCCGAACGATTTCTCCAATGAGAAAAATCCGTTCGGCACGTATCAGGAGATCGAAATCGGCATGGGCCTGGCTCGCGCCCACCGCGTCACCTATGTCGGCGAACTCGGCTGGGAGCTCTATGTCTCGACCGACCAGGCGGCCCATGTCTTCGAGGTGGTCGAGGAGGCAGGTGTGGATGTCGGCCTGAAACTCTGCGGCCTGCACACGCTGGATTCCTGCCGCATCGAAAAAGCGTTCCGGCATTTCGGCCATGACATCACCGACGAGGACAATGTGCTGGAAGCCGGCCTCGGCTTCGCGGTGAAGACCGCCAAGGGCGACTTCATCGGCCGTGACGCGGTGCTGCGCAAGAAGGAAGCCGGCCTGTCACGCCGGCTCGTACAGTTCCGGCTGAAGGATCCGGAACCCCTGCTCTTCCATAACGAGGCGATCCTGCGCGACGGTAAGATCGTTGGTCCGATAACGTCTGGCAATTACGGCCATCACCTCGGCGGCGCCGTCGGGCTGGGCTATGTGCCTTGCGAGGGCGAGAGCGAGGCGGATGTGCTGGCGTCGTCCTATGAGATCGAAATCGCCGGCGAGCGTTTTGCGGCGGAAGCCTCGCTGAAGCCGATGTACGATCCGAAATCGGAGCGGACGAGGATGTAGTGCCTTCTCGCCTCCCCCTTTGTGGGGGGGAAGGAAGGGAAAGTCGCCCTCTCAAAACCTTTCCAGCTTCCCTCGCACCTTCGCCAGAAACGCCGCCCTTGTCGCCGGCGTCGAGGCATCCATCAAATAGTGCGCCAGGAAAAACGTCCGGCAGCGCGTGGCGCACAGCGCCCGCATGCCGCGCAGCAGGGTCTTGCGTCCCGGCTGGCCGACGACGACGCTCCACCAGGTCGGCGCGCCGCAGGTGGTGATGACGCCGACCTTGGTTACATGCGTCATCAGCGACTTGATCCGTCCCTTGCCGGTCGGCAGCTTGAAGGCGACGTCCGTCGCCCACACCCGGTCGAGCCAGCCCTTCAGCATCGCCGGCAGTCCGTACCACCAGGTCGGATAGACGAACAGGATCGCTTCGGCCCAGTTGAGCAGTTCGAAATGCGGCTTCAGTGCCGGGTCCTGCGGCGCCTGGTCATTGTAGGAGCGCCGCTCGTCGCAGCCCATCACCGGGTCGAATTTCTCCGCATAGAGGTCGAGCAGCCGCACCTCCCAGCCTCGTCGCATCAGCACGTCGATGGCAGTGTCGCGGATGGCGGCGCAAAAGCTCTCGGGTACCGGATGGCAGTAGACCACCAGTGCGCGCATCAGAACTCATCCATGCGGGCCGCGACCTTGGTCGTGAAAGCCTTGCGCGAGCCGTCGGTAGACAGGTTCATCGCGTAGTGCGCGAGGTAGGTCACCGGCGCGCCCGGTTTGACGGTGGCGCGCAGCATCCGCTTGATCAGCCTGCGCGGCGGATCGCCCATCAGCAGGGCGCGGAACCGGCTGCCGCCGTAGGTGGTCACCGCCGCAACCTTGCGAATGTTGTGCAGCGACGGCTGCGCCTTGCCGTCGACCAATTTGAACGACACGCCGGGCAAGAACACGCGATCGAAAAAGCCTTTCAGGATCGCTGGAAAGCCATAGTTCCAGACGGGATAGGAAAGCACCAGCGCATCGGCGCGCAGCAGGCGCTCGACATAAGGCGCGACAGCGTCGGCGGGGCCACGTGGGTTGTGGTAGTCCAGCCGCTCCTGGCGCGTCAGTCGCGGATCGAAACCCTCGGCATAGAGATCGCAGTCGTCGACCGTATGGCCCGCCGCCGTCAGGCGCTCGACGATCATCCGGTGCAGGCCGGCATTGAAGCTGGTCTCGACCGGATGGGCGTAGAGGACGAGGATGTTCATCATCCTACCTTCTGCAGCCCCCTGAACAAAAAAGTCCGCCCGGAACGGTAGTCGTAGTCCGGGTTCTCCCAGGCGATCATCTTGCCGGGGTTGAGGAGCCCTTGCGGATCGGTCTGGCGCTTGAAGGCGAGTTGCACCGCGTCGGTCTGCTTCATGCCGCCCTCTTCCAGCGTGTAGCGATGCGGGTTGAAGATCGGGCAACCGTTCGCTTCATGCAGGCGCACGATCTCGTCGAGCCGCGCTTCGGTCGTGAACTTGACCAGCGGCAGGCCGAAGCAGGTAATGTTGCCGTCCAGCCGCACGAATTCGAGATGCGAGAAAACCTCGCCCGGAAACATCGCATCCATCTTCTCGACAAGCGCCAGCTGGTTGGGAAAGGGATAGAGCGACTGCAGATAGGTGATCGAAGGGTCGACGCGCAGCGCCCTCAGCGTGGTGTGGTTCCAAGCCAATTCATAGGCCGGCGGCAGGCCTTTTTTCTCATCCGGCGTCGCCGTGGCCGCATTGTAGATCACCTCGCCGCCGGCACGCCGGGTGAAGGCAAGAAAAGCGTCCAGCCCGGGCTGCGCCACCATGACGACGCAAATGCTCTGCCCGTCGCTCAGGAATTTCTGGTGCCGCTTGAAATAGAGCTGCGGCACGGGTGCCGCTATCGGCGTGATCAGCTTGGTCAGGATGCCATCCTGACAGGCCAGCGCATTGCCATAGCGGGCCGCATCCATGAAAGCGTCGAAGCCGACAATGACGTCGATCCAGTCATACGCCGCGGTCAGCGGCATCTCGACTTCCGATATGATGCCGTTGGTGCCGTAGGCATGGGTCACCTTGTGCAGATCCGCGCCGGTGAGCTCGAGCGCTTTCGGCTCGGCCTCCATGGTCACCACGCGCAGCCGAAGCACATTGCCGAAATCGCGCAACCCGCCGAAATTGATCGAGCCGATGCCGCCCGAACCGCCGGCGATGAAGCCGCCAATCGAGGCTGTGTTGTAGGTGGAGGGCGATAGCCGCAGTTCCTGCCCGGAATGCGCCCGCGTTGCCTTGTCGATATCGGCCAGGATCGCCCCCGGCCCGGTCACGACGCGACCCGGAGCGATCGACTTGATCTCGTTCATCTCGGCAAGGTTGAGCACGACGCCGCCGGAGAGCGGCATCGCCTGGCCGTAATTACCGGTGCCGCTGCCGCGCGGTGTCACCGGCACGCCATGACGATGACTGGCGGCAAGCACGCGGATCAGTTCGGCCTCGTTCTTCGGCGTCACGATCAGGTCGCCGGTGACATGGTCGAGCTGCTGCTTCAGCACCGGGCTGTACCAGTAGAAGTCACGGCTCTTCTGCTGGACGATGGCCGGATTGTCGTCGACCTTCAGGCCTTCGAGATCGCGTTTGAGCGCCGAAACATCCATCATTCCACCATCAGTTCGTCGAGTTCGGCATAATCTGGCAATTGGCGGTCGATCGCCTTGCCGCCGCGCACCACGATGCGATCCGATTCGGGCCGCGACAGCAATTCCGTCCAGCTTCGGCCTTTGAACACGATGAAATCGGCATCACCGCCGGCAGCCAGCGTGCCGAAGCCATCAAACCGCATCACCTTGGCCGGCGTCGCGGTGACCGCTTGCGGCCAGTCGGCGACCGGATGATCGAAATGCAGGATGCGCGTCGCCATGCGGTAGACCTCCAGCC
>NZ_RZRR01000596.1:0-3577 GCF_003998555.1 Mesorhizobium sp. M7A.F.Ca.CA.002.09.1.1
GCGGCGAGAAACGCAACTTGCCGATCTGGGCGATGGTCGCGGCGTCGCGCTCGCGCAGGCTTGGATTGCTCACGGCACGGTTTCTGTCTCGAGTGCCGGCAGTGCCGCCGCCAGCCGGTCCGCCCATTCCTCGATGCCGGACCGTGTCGACAAAAGATCCTGCCGGATCTCGACGAGGACGGCGGCGATGCCGCGATCGTCGCCATGGATGGGCACGGCGTAGTCGGCGTCGCGGCTGATCACATAGGGTACATTGGCCGCAACATTGAGCGCCGCATCGGTGCGCAGGCCCGAAAGGATCGCTTCGGCGAGACCTCTTGCTTGGTCATGCAGCACGCCGGCATGCCAGGGCCTGCTGACGCCGAGGAAGACCGGCGTGAAAGAATGGATCGTCACGATCCGCGTCTGCCGGCCTGCTTGTGCCCGGCGGTCGAGATAAGCGGTCACCCGGTCATGGAACGGCGAAAAGATGATCTCGGCGCGCCGGGTCCGCTCCGCCGCATCGATGCCGACATTCCCGGGAATGTCGGTGTCTTCCGACAGTACCGGAATGCTGCCTGGCGTGCCCAGTGGCCGGTTGAGGTCGATCAGCAGCCGCGAATAGCCGCTGAGGAAGGCCGGAGCATCGAGCTTCGACGACAGCAGGCGGGTCACTTCGGCGGCGCCGATATCCCAGGCGATGTGGCGCTGCAGATGGTGGGCATCGAGGCCAAGCTGTCGATACTCGACCGGCATGTGGTTGGACGCATGCTCGCACAACAGCACGATATCGGAACGGCCGTGCTCGTTGAGGGCCTCGACGGCCTCGGGCCAATCTTTTTTTGTCACTGCGGTCATCAATAGAGCGTCCGGTAGAGATCGCAGATGGAGGCCGGATCGAGACCGGCAAGACGCTCGGCTTCATGTCGCTTGAGGCCGACGAAGGTTTCGATGAAGACGGGCGCGAACCATCCCGTCACGGTGCCGTCGGCCAGCAGCGCGTCCAGTGCCGCGGGCAGGGTTTCGGGCAGGCGCACCAGACCAAGACTTGCCCGCTCCGCCTCGCTCATCAGTGTCGGGTCGCCGGTGACCAAAGGTGGCGACGGCAGGCCCGCCTCCAGCCCCTCCAGCCCGGCGCGGATGATCGCCGCCAGCGACAGATAGGGATTGCCGGTGGCGTCGGCGGCCCGGTATTCGATGTTGTATTGCCGCGCCGGATCCCGTCCGCCGATCGTCACCGTCGGGCAGATGCGCAGCGACGCCTCGCGGTCGCGGTCGGCAAGCCAGGTGTAGGAAGAACTCCAGCTGTGCGGCTTCAGCCGGTAGAAGGACGACACGCTCGACGCCGTCATGGCGGTCATCCCAGGCAGATGGCGCAGCACGCCGGCACAGAAGGCGCCCGCTTTGGCGGAAAGGCCGCCCGCCAGTGCCGGATCGTAAGTCATCGGCTTGCCGGCCTCGTCGACGAAGCTGAAATGGATGTGGACGCCGTTGCCGACGGCGGTTGGCGCTGTCTTGGGGGCGAAGCTCGCACGCCAGCCGGCATTGCGCGCCAACTCGCGCGTGATTTCGCGGATGGCGACGGCGCGGTCGGCCGCCGTCAGCGCGTCCGCCGGCTCGTGCGTCACCTCGAACTGCTCGTCGCCGAATTCGGCGATGACCACCTCGGGCGCGACGCCGGCTTCCTCGAGCGCCGCCATCAGATTGGGCGCGAAAGGGTCGGCGCGGCGCAGTGCGGCGAAAGACATTGAATGCGCCTGTGCGAAGCCGCCGTCGGCAACGTTGAATTCGTGCTCGAAAGCGGCGATGACCGACAGGCCGGTTGCGGCTTTCAAATCGGCCAGCGCGTCTTTGAGCATCGTGCGGGTGCAGCCGAGCCATGGGCTGCCGTCGAGCTCGACGATGTCGCCGGCGACCATATCGAATGGCGTTGCCGATCCGGTGCGTGTCGTGCGAAAGCGCGCTTCGAGATCGGGGATCAGCCGCAGGTCGCCCGACGAGCCCCAGGGGTTGGGATCGACGATCGAGTTGAACGGTGTCAGCGACAGATTGGCCTGCAGCCAACCGACGCCGGTCGTGGCGGTCTTCTGCAACTTGCTTTCGGCAACGAAACGGCCCCGCGTGACGGCGGAGAGATCCGTGGTGACGACGGCAACCAGAGGCTCGACAGTCGACGTCATGCCGGTTTTCCCAAAGCGTTGAAGCGGTCGACGACCGTGTCGGTGTCAGCCACCCAGCAGTAGCCGCCGAAGGCCTTGAGCGCGATGTCGTGGCGTTCCTGGGTGATGGTGGCGCAGGCATCCGATACGCAGGTGACAAGATAGCCGCGGTCGGCGCCGTCGCGCACCGCCATGTCGACGCATTGATCGGTCAGCACGCCGACCACGACGAGATAGCGGATGCCGAGGTTCTTGAGGAGATAGTCGACATTGGTCGAATTGAAGATGCCCGACGACGTCTTCGGCAACATGATCTCGTCGCCAACCGGCGCCAGCGATGCCACCGGCAGTCCTTCGGGGAGACTGGGCGCAACATGGATCGGTGTCAGCTTGTGGTCGAGCGAGCGCTCACGGCCGTCTTCGGTCAGGCTCTGAATGATGGTGTGCAGCACCTCGACGCCATTGGCCCGCGCCGCCGCCAGCAGGCGCTCCTGGTTGGGGATCGTCTGCGAGGATGTCTGCCGGTAAAAATAATGATCGGGGCCACGTTCCGGATGCGACGGATCGGCGCCCGGCTCCAGCCAGATGCGCTGCATGTCGACGAGTAGCAGTGCCGTTTCGCCGGCACGGAAGGCTTCGTCTCGTTTGGGTAGGGCCTGGGTCATGCTTTGTCGTCCTGCTTTGCTGATTTGGGTCCCGGTGTCTTGCGGGGGCCGGGTGTCTTGCGCGCGCCGTTCTCTTGCGGTTCGCTGTCGAGCGTCACGGCATTGGCATGCCGCACCTTTTCGAGTCGCTCGATGCGGGCGCGGGCCTCGTCGCCCAGCGTCGAAACGATATGGGCGACCAACGCTTCCATCTGTGCGATCGCCGGCGCCAGCGTGTCGTAAGGTGAGGCGACTTCGAGCGGGCTGACGATGGTGACTTCGGCGAGATCTGATATCGGCGACAGCCATTGGTCGGTGAACAGGACGATGCGCACATCGAGCGCCGCCGCTTGTTTTGCATAGGCCATCACATCGAGTTGGTAGCGGCGGTAGTCGAAGACGACGAGCACGTCGCGCCGGCCGAGGTCGGCCAGCGTGTCGAAGATCTGCGGAGAGAGCACGCCGAGATCGCGAACCCCGGAGCGGAACTGCACGAGATAGCCGGCCAGCATGCCGGCGATGTGGCGGCTGAACCGGCCGCCAACCATCACGATCTCGCCCTTGGCCTCCATCAGCAAGCGGGCCGCCCGCTCGTAAGTCTGGACGGGTGTCGCGGCGGTGGCTTTCTGCAAGGCCGTGGTGACGCTATCGAGATAGGCCAGCACGGCGCTGTCGTTGGAACCGCTCTGCCGCTTGGCCTCCATCATCAGCAGCGGCGAGTGCAGTCTTGCCTCGACTTCGGCCAGAAGCCTCGCCTGGAAATCCGGAAACCCTTCATAGCCGAGCTTCATCACC
>NZ_RZRR01000597.1:0-3571 GCF_003998555.1 Mesorhizobium sp. M7A.F.Ca.CA.002.09.1.1
GACCAGTGTACCGTAGCCCTTTGGCAGGTTGGTGATGAAGTCATGCGCACTCGCCAGCTTGGCGGCATGCTCGATCTCCTCCTGCGACGCACTCGGCCTGGCATAGGCGATGTTTTCGGCCAGCGACCGGTGGAACAGGATCGGCTCCTGCTGAACGATGGCGATCTGCCCGCGCAGCGAGGCTTGCGCCACCTGCGAGATGTCCTGACTGTCGACCAGGATTTTCCCCGCGTTCACGTCATAGAGCCGCTGGATAAGCTTGACGAAGGTCGTCTTGCCCGACCCCGAATGGCCGACCAGCCCGACGCGCTCACCCGGCGCGATATCGACCGAAAAGTCGCGGTAAAGCGCGGATCGGTGATGGCCATAGTGAAAGGTGACGTTGTCGAAGCTGATCCGTCCTTCGGTGATCCGGATCGGCTTGGCACCTGGCCGGTCCTCGATGCCGAGCGGTTCGGACTGGAAATCGACCAGCTCTTCCATATCGTTGATGGAGCGCTGCAGGTTGCGGATATGCGTGCCGATGTCCCTGAGATAGCCCTGCAGCACAAAGAGCGAGGTCAGCACGAACGCAACGTCGCCGGCGCTCGCCTGCCCCCACGACCACAGCATCAGCGCCAGGCCGATCACCGCAGCGCGCATGACCAGCAGCAGCACCCCTTGCGTGGTGCCGTTGATGGTGCCGCGCACCCAGGTGCGCCGTGTACGCGCACGCCATTTGGCGACGACCTTGGCCAGGCGGCGTTCTTCGCGCTCCTCGGCGCCAAAGCCCTTGACCACGGCGTTGCAGCTGACCGCGTCGGCCAGCGAGCCGCCGAGGCGGGTATCCCAGGTGTTGGCGAGCCTTGCCGCCGGCGCGACATAGCCAAGTGACAGCAGCGCCGTCACCGTGATGAACAGCACCGAACCGGCAGCAACGACCGCACCCATCAACGGCCAGAACCAGCCGAGCAGCAACGTCGACCCGACCAGCATGACGACCGACGGCAGCAGTGCGATGAGGATGGTGTCGTTGAGCAGGTCGAGCGCCCACATGCCGCGCGTCACCTTGCGGACGGTCGAGCCGGCAAAGCTGTTGGCATGCCAATCGGTGGAAAAGCGCTGAACGCGATGGAAAGCATCGGCGGCGATGTCGGCCATCATCTTCAAGGTCAGCTCGACGATGCCCATGAACGCCAGGTTGCGCAACACGACGCCGGCCAGCGCCAGCGCCATCAACATCGAGAACGCCGTCAGCGCGGCATTCCAGGCAATCGCGTCGGCGGCGGCGCTGCTGGCGACGGCGTCGACCAGCCGGCCGGAATAGAGCGGCGTCAGCACATCGGCCAGCGTCGACAGCAGGAAGCTGGCCATGATGAGCGAAAGCCGCCACGGCTGGCGCCGCCAATGGGTAAGCGTGAAGCCAAGAACGCTGCGAAAGGCGCTCGCGCGCAAATCGATCTTGAAACGAGCCATGATGTCATTCGGGCACAAACGAGCCCGATCCCAGTAGGTCGAAAATTGAAGAAGCCGCGCAAGGGCCAATGATTGCCCGGAAGCGGAGTGGCATATTTGGCGTATCGCCCATAACCGGGCGGCGATCGGCATCGGCATAAGCCTGTGCTCGATCCGGCATCGGCACGAAGGGCAAACCTTCGCGGAGCGCCGGATGAGACCTAGGCTTCGCGGCCTCGCATTACCATGTGAAATACTGCCATTCGGACCTCCCGCAAGACAATTGCGGAGCGGTTCTTATAGAGACGCTCCGATGCACCGCCAAGACGGGCTGACGCCAAAAGCGTATCTGGTCCAACCACTGCGATTATTTTGCAACAATGGCGGGCAAGCCGCGCCTCATTCAGGAACGCGATCCAAGCGCATGTAGCGGCCATCGGTCGATGGCTTGAACCCGAGCTTTTCATACATGCCATGGGCATCGCTGGTCGACAGGCTCCAATGGAAAACGGTCCTGACCTCCGGATGATCGATCAGGGCCTGGACGAGCCGGCTTCCTATGCCCTGCCCGCGATTCTCCGGCCAGATGATGATATCGGCGAGATAGGCGAATACGGTGCGGTCGGTGATCGCCCGGCCGAAGCCGACTTGCCTGCCATCGACATAGGCGCCGACGCAAAGCGAGTTGGCAAAGGCGCGGCGATGGACTTCGTCAGTGCGTCCGGCGCCCCAATAGCTTGCCATCAACAGGTCCGATGTCGCACGGAAATCGATCCGTGACATGTCGAAGCTGATCTCACAATCGGGCATGGTTGTCTCCGGCCGCGCCGCGTGCGCTTTCGGTACCTAGCTGCGATCCCTGAAACGATTGGTGATGGGGTAGCGGCGGTCGCGGCCAAAATTCTTTTTCGTGATCTTCACGCCTGGCGCCGCCTGCCGTCGCTTGTATTCTGCGATGTAGAGCAGGTGCTCGATGCGCGTCACCGTCGCCCGGTCATGGCCGCGCGCTACGATGTCGTCGACACCCATCTCATTCTCGACCAGGCATTCGAGGATATCGTCCAGCACCGGATAGGGCGGCAGCGAATCCTGATCGGTCTGGTTCTCGCGCAATTCCGCCGACGGTGCCTTGTCGATGATGTTCTTCGGGATCACCTCGCCCGAGGGGCCCAGCGCACCCGGCGGCACGTGGCTGTTGCGCCAGCGCGACAGCGCGTAGACCTGCATCTTGTAGAGGTCCTTGATCGGATTGAAGCCGCCATTCATGTCGCCATAGAGCGTGGCATAACCGACCGACATCTCGCTCTTGTTGCCGGTGGTGACGACCATTGAGCCGAACTTGTTGGAGATCGCCATCAGGATGGTGCCGCGTGCGCGGCTCTGCAAATTCTCCTCGGTGATACCTTCCTTGGTGCCTTCGAACATCTGCGTCAGCGCGTGCAGGAAGCCCTCGACCGGCTCGAAGATGGGCACGATGTCATAGCGGCAGCCGAGAGCGCGGGCGCAATCCTCGGCATCTTTGAGCGAATCCTTCGAGGTATAGCGGTAGGGCATCATCACCGCGCGCAGCCGTTCCTCGCCGAGCGCATCGACGGCCAGCGCCGCGCAGATCGCCGAATCGATGCCGCCGGACAGACCAAGCACGACGTTCTTGAAGCCGTTCTTGTTGACGTAGTCGCGCAGGCCCAGCATGCAGGCGCGATAGTCAGCCTCCTCCCGGTCCGGGATTTTCGACATCGGCCCTTCCGAGCAGACCCAGTGATCGCCTTGTCTCTTCCAGGTGGTGACGTCGACCGCTTCCTCGAACTGGCTCATCTGGAAGGCAAGCGTCTTGTCGGCGCCAATGGCAAACGAAGCGCCGTCGAAGATCAGCTCGTCCTGGCCGCCGAGCTGGTTGGCATAGATCATCGGCAGCCCGCATTCGATGACCTGGCGGATGACGACCTGGTGGCGGACATCGATCTTGGCGCGATAATAGGGTGAGCCGTTCGGCACCAGCAGGATTTCCGCCCCGCTTTCGGCCAGCGTCTCGCAGATATCGACATCGCCCCAGATGTCCTCGCAGATCGGAATTCCGATGCGCACGCCGCGGAAATTGACCGGCCCCTGGATCTCGGGTCCGGCCTGGAAGACGCGC
>NZ_RZRR01000598.1:0-3568 GCF_003998555.1 Mesorhizobium sp. M7A.F.Ca.CA.002.09.1.1
GGCTGGAGCCGCTGCGGGAAGGCGCCAGCGCGCCCGAGGGCGTTCCGCGCGAGATCATGCGCGAGATGAACTGGGTGCGGCCGCTGCTGTCGGCGCGCATCCACTACGCCAACCGCACAGCGGACAACGCACTGCGCCACGGCGTCTTCCGCGGTTTGAGGGATGTCGGCCTGTCGACGCCGGTATCCTCGACACGCAAGCGGCTGATCGCCGAGGCTGACCTTGCCACCATCTGGGTGACCAACCCGACGCGCCGGCTGTTCGGCAAGACCGGCCCGACCAAGCTCGACATCGCCGTCTATTACGCGCTGGTCGGCGATTTCATGCTGCCGCACATTCTCGGCCGGCCGGTGTCGCTGGTGCGCTGCCCGACCGGCCTGCCGAAGGATTGCTTCTTCCAGCGCCACGCCTTCACCGGCATGCCGCCCTCGGTGGTGACATTCGAGGCGACAAATTCCGAGGGCGAAACCAAATCCTATCTCTCGGTCGAAGGCGCGAAAGGGTATCTGGCGCTGGCGCAGTTCGGCGTCGTCGAGTTCCACACCTGGGGCACCCACCGCGCCAGCCTCGACAGACCCGACCAGATCGTCCTCGACCTCGATCCGGGAGAAGGGATCGCCTGGCGCGAGGTGGTCGAGGCCGCCGTGCACATCAAGGACGAATTGGGGCGCCTGGGGCTGGTGCCGTTCGCCAAGACCTCCGGCGGCAGCGGCATCCACATCACGGTACCTGTGACAGGCAAGCAGAACTGGAAGAAACTGCACCAGGCAACCAGCGCGATCGCCACGCATCTGGCGACAACGGCGCCTGATACTTTCACCACCACCATGGGCAAGGACAACCGCAAGAAGCGCATCTTCATCGACTACCACCGCAATGCGCGCGGCCACACCTCCGCAGCACCTTACTCCTTGCGCGCCCGCACCAATCTGCCGGCCTCGACGCCGGTCAGCTGGAGCGACCTCGAATCCATCGATGCGCCGCAGGATCTGAATTATTCGTCGCTGCCGGGGCTGTTGGCGACGTCGGGCGATCCGTGGGCGGAGATTGATAAGTTTGCGCGGGATCTGCCGGTGGTCTCGGGGGCGACGAAGTAGTTGCAGAAGACGAAGTAAGTAGTTGCAGAACAAGGACCACCGCGATCCGTGGCGCCCCCCTCTGTCCTGCCGGACATCTCCCCCTCAAAGGGGGGAGATTGGCCACTACCCGGGCTTCCGCTAATCTGCAACGCTGCTGAAGTGGGCGAGACGCCGAAGCTGTTGATCTCCCCCCTTGAGGGGGAGATGTCCGGCAGGACAGAGGGGGGCGCTGTCCCGCCAGCGTTTTAAATTCCAGTCCATCGACGCTTCCAACAATTTGAATTATTCTCTGTCCACGACCTCAAATGCATGGCGGAAGATTTCGTCAGGGATTTGCCGGTATTGTGTGCGGTCGGTGTAGGATTTGCTCAGCCTCAATCGTCCTCGGACGAAAGCGCTGCAGGTCTTTGTCAGTGCATGACCGCGTAGGAGTGTTTCATGGCGCCTAGGGCAAGTTGGAAAGGTTACCTCAAACTCAGCCTCGTGAGCTGTCCGGTGCGGTTGTATCCCGCCACCAGCGCCAGCGAGCGCATCTCGTTCAACCAGCTGCACAAGAAGACCCATAACCGCATCAACATGAAGCCGGTCGACCCCGAACTAGGGCTCGTCGAGCGTGCTGATCTGGTCAAGGGGTACGAATACGAGGACAAGCAGTACATCATCATCGATGATGCAGACCTCGACGCGGTGCGCATCGAATCCAATCACACGATGAACATCGAGGCCTTCGTCGACGAGGACGAGGTCGACGTCATCTACCAGGACGCGCCCTACTACATGGCGCCCGACGGCGCGATGGCGGAGGAAACCTTCGCCGTGTTGCGCGAAGCGATGCGCAAATCCGGCAAGCTCGCCATCGCCCGCCTTGTGCTGTCGAGCCGCGAGCGCGTGGTGACGATCGGCGCGCGCGAGAACGGCATGTTCGTGTGCACCTTGAGGAACCCGAACGAAGTGCGCGGGACGGCTGAATATTTTGGCAATATTCCAGCTGGCAAGCCCGACCCCGAAATGCTGCAGCTCGCCGAAGCGCTGATCAAGCAGAAGGAAACCACCTTCGATCCGAAGAATTATGAGGACCGCTACGAGGCGGCACTCATGACGATGATCCGCGAGAAGCTGAAAGGCCACAAGCCGATTATTGCGGCGGCACCGGAGCGCGGCAATGTCATCAACCTGATGGATGCGCTGAAGGCCAGCCTGTCGCAATCGAAGCCGCCAGCCAAGTCGAAGAGCAAGGCCGACGAGGTTGCCAAGCCAGCCGCAAAGAAAGCGGCAGCGGGTGGTGCTGCTGAAAATCCGCTGAAGGCCAATCTGCTGAAGGCGGTCGGCAAGAGCAAGAAATGACGGCACCGGCCGGCGCTGTTTTCGGCACCATAGGCGCGCTGGCGGCGTTTCCGCTCAGACTGGCCGCGCGTGAAGTCGAACGTCAGCACGGCCAGCTGCGGCGCGGCGTCACCAGGCGCACCACGCATGTCGTGTGCGGCCGCACGCTGCTCGCTAAGGCCGGGCTCTCCAGGAACGGCGATGCCGAGATCGAGCGCCGTGTCGCCGCCGAGCGCGCGGCCGGGCACAAGCTCCTCAGCGAGAACGGATTCCTGCGCCTTCTCGGGCTGATGAAGGCACCGGAGGCGTCTTCGCTGTCGCGGCAATCGCTGATCGAGCAATCGCGGCTATCCGGCGCCGAGCTCGATTTGTTGTCACTGTTCGATGCGTTCGAGCATGACGCAGAACCCTATTCCTTCCGCGACCTGATCCTGGCGCGCAAATATGCAGGGCTCGTCGCCGGCGGCGCGACATGGGGGGCGATCGCGCGCTCCGTCCACCGCTCCGGCCCGGTGGCGTCGCTGACCGCCAAGTCGCTCAATGTCGGCTCGCAGCATGGGCGCGCCGATGCGATCTACCTCGAAGGCGGCCAGAGCGAACTCGACGGACAGCTTCTGTTCGATTTGGGCAGCGCCGGTTCGGCAGGCGACGACACACTGGAAGAGTTGTTTGCCGAGGCCGAAGCGGCGGAGGAGGGTGGCGACCATGATAGGGCAGCCGCACTCTACCAGCGCTGTCTCGCCATCGATCCGAGCGATGCGATTGCCGCCTTCAACCGCGCCAACTGCCTGCGCGCCGGCGGCCACGCGGCGGACGCCGCGCACGATTATATCAATGCGATAAAACTCGATCCGGCCTTCGTCGAGGCCTGGTTCAACCTCGCTGGGCTGATGAGCGAGCAGGGCCGCGAGGCCTCGGCGCGAAGGCACCTGCAGAAAGCGATCGCGCTCGACAAAAACTATGCCGATCCGGTGTTCAACCTCGCCCGGCTCGAATTCGACGCCGGCGATCTGCCGGAGGCGCGGCGGCTGTGGGTGCGCTATCTCGAACTCGATGCGGAGTCCGAGTGGTCGCGGATGGCGGCCAAGGGCGTGCAGTTCGTGGATCTGCAGTTGGCGCGTACGGCGGGGTGAGGGATGATTAGCGATGACAGCCGATCTCCCCCC
>NZ_RZRR01000599.1:0-3563 GCF_003998555.1 Mesorhizobium sp. M7A.F.Ca.CA.002.09.1.1
ATGTGCTTCAGCGCCACCTCGTTTTTGGCGGCCAGCACCAGGCCGGCGCCGCGCGACATGCCCGACAGCATCTGGCTGGCCTCGGTCAGCATGTGCTCCAGCGTCGCACCGGAGCCGGACGCCCGCACCTGTGCCTCGATGGCGCGGCGCTCCTCGTCGGAAAGGTCGCCAAGCTCCATGAAGGCATCGACGAAGAAACGCAGGCCGGCCTGCGTCGGCAGCCGGCCGGCCGAAATGTGCGGCGCGTAGATCAGGCCGAGATGCTCGAGGTCGCTCATCACGTTGCGGATGGTCGCCGGCGACAGTGAGGACGGCAGGATACGCGACAGGCTGCGCGATCCCACCGGTTCACCGTCCCTGAGATAGGAATCGACGATGCGCCGGAAGATGTCGCGGGAACGCATGTCGAGCGCCTGGAATACTGGCGACTGAAGCGCGGGCGACTGCGAACTCGGATCGACTGCCTTGGTCATACGGCCAAAAACCTCCGGCCCAAGGATATAGACTTACACTGCACCCGCGCAACCCGGTGTCTGTGTCCGATCGTCAGCCCATTTTCCTTTGCGCCACGCGTCCCATGCGGTTACAAGCCGGCCAAGATTCCGAAAAATGACAAGAAAGCAGCCCTGAATGCGCCCTTCCAAACGCCAATTCGACGAAATGCGTGCCATCTCCTTCGAGCGTGGCGTCTCCAAGCATGCCGAAGGCTCATGCCTGGTGAAGTTCGGCGACACGCATGTCCTGTGCACGGCCAGCCTCGAGGAAAAAGTGCCGGGTTGGATGCGCAACTCCGGCAAGGGCTGGGTGACGGCGGAATACGGCATGCTGCCGCGCTCGACCGGCGAGCGCATGCGCCGTGAGGCTTCGGCCGGCAAGCAGGGCGGCCGCACGCTGGAAATCCAGCGGCTGATCGGCCGCTCCTTGCGCGCCGTGGTCGATTTGCAGGCGCTGGGCGAACAGCAGATCACCGTCGACTGCGACGTCATCCAGGCCGATGGCGGCACCCGCACCGCATCGATCACCGGCGGCTGGGTGGCGCTGTATGACTGCCTGCGCTGGATGGAAGCGCGCCAGATGGCCAGCGTCGCCAAGGTGCTGAAGGACCATGTCGCGGCGATCTCCTGCGGCATCCATGACGGCCAGCCGGTCATCGACCTCGACTATATCGAGGATTCCGCGGCCGGCACCGACGCCAATTTCGTCATGACAGGCAAGGGTGGCATCGTCGAGATCCAGGGCACCGCCGAGGGCGAGCCTTTCTCCGAGGAGCAGTTCGCGGACCTGATGGGCCTGGCCAAGAAAGGCATCCAGCGCCTGGTGAGTTTGCAGCAGATGGCAGTGGCTTAGTTTTTAGATGTCGAGCCTGAGCGCCCCCCTCTGGCCTGCCGGCCATCTCCCCCTCAAGTGGGGAGATCGGATGTCATCTAGGGCTTCGCCAATCTCCGGCGTTGTAGGGCGCGCGACAATGCAGAAGCTGCCAATCTCCCCACCTGAGGGGGAGATGGCCGGCAGGCCAGAGGGGGGCGCCTCGTGACACCCTCCACGATCCTGGAATCGGCCCTCTACGTCACAGACCTGCCCGCCGCCGAAACCTTCTACACCGACATCCTCGGCCTCAATCTCCTCGGCAAGGTCGACGGCCGCCACCTCTTCTTCCGCTGCGGCCCCGGCGTGCTGCTCGTCTTCAACGCCGAGGCAACCAAAATCCCGCCGGCGCCCGACGCGAGGCTGCCGGTGCCACCGCACGGCGCGGTCGGCCAAGGTCATCTCTGCTTTACGGCGACCGACGATGAAATCGCCGGCTGGAAAGCCCATCTGGAGGCAAAGAAGATCGCCATCGAGAGCGAATTCGAGTGGCCGCAGGGCGGCCGTTCGATCTATATACGCGACCCCTCGGGCAACTCGATCGAATTTGCCGAGCCAAGAATCTGGGGCCTTTGATGCATTCTCTCGATGGCAAGAAGATCGTCGTCGCCACCCATAATGAGGGCAAGCTGCGCGAATTCGCCGACCTGATGGGACCGTTCGGCTTCGAAGCGAAGTCGGCCAGGGAGTATGGCCTGCCGGAGCCGGACGAGACCGGCACCACCTTCGAGGAGAACGCCTACATCAAGGCGCTCGCCGCCGCCAAGGCGACCGGCCTGCCGGCGTTGTCGGACGATTCCGGCCTGTGCGTCGACGCGCTTGACGGCGCGCCCGGCGTCTACACCGCCAACTGGGCCGAAACCCCGGACGGTTCGCGTGACTTCGGCATGGCCATGCAACGCACCGAAGTGGCGCTGCAGGAGGTCGGCGCCGCCTTGCCGGAGCAGCGCAAGGGACGCTTTGTCGCCGTCATCTGCCTGGCGTTTCCCGACGGCGAGGCCGAATATTATCGCGGCGAGGCCGAGGGCACGCTGGTCTGGCCACCGCGCGGCGAGCTCGGCTTCGGCTATGATCCTGTGTTCCTGCCCGAGGGCTTCGAAAAAACCTTCGGCGAAATGAGCGCCGAGGAAAAGCATGGCTGGAAGCCCGGCCAGGCCACGGCGCTGTCGCACCGCGCCCGTGCCTTCCAGAAATTCGCCAAAGCGAGATTGGGCTCGGCATGAGCATGCTGCTCGACCGGACGCCCGGCTTCGGCGTCTATGTCCACTGGCCGTTCTGCGCGGCCAAATGCCCCTATTGCGACTTCAACAGCCATGTTCGCCACCAGCCGGTCGACCAGGAGCGCTTTGCCGCCGCCTTCGAGGCCGAACTGGCGACGATGCGCGAGCGCACCGGGCCGCGCGAGGTGACCAGCGTTTTTCTAGGCGGCGGCACGCCCTCGCTGATGAAGCCGGAAACCGTGGCCAGGGTTCTGGACGCCGTGGCGAAGAACTGGACTGTGCCTGCCGGCATCGAGGTGACGCTGGAGGCCAATCCGTCCTCGGTCGAGGCCGAGCGCTTTCGCGGCTATCGGGCGGCTGGGGTCAATCGCGTGTCGCTCGGCGTGCAGGCGCTGAACGACAAGGATTTGCGCTTCCTCGGCCGGCTGCACAATGTCGAAGAGGCCCTGCACGCCATCGGCCTCGCGCGGGAAATATTCCCAAGGCTGTCCTTCGACCTGATCTACGCCCGCCCCGGCCAGACGCCGGAGGCTTGGGCATCGGAGCTGGAACAGGCGATCGGCCATGCCGCCGACCATCTGTCGCTCTACCAGCTGACCATCGAGGAAGGCACGCCCTTTCACGCGCTGCATGCGGCAAAGAAATTCATCATTCCCGACAACGACCATGCCGCCGACCTCTATGCACTGACGCAGGAGATCACCAAGGCGCACGGCCTGCCGGCCTACGAGATTTCCAACCACGCCAGGCCTGGCGCCGAGAGCCGGCACAACCTGACCTACTGGCGCTATGGCGAATATGTCGGCGTCGGGCCGGGCGCGCATGGCCGCTTCGTCGAGAACGGCCGGCGCACGGTGACAATCGCCGAGCGGATGCCGGAAACCTGGGCCAATCTGGTCGAGGCCAAGGGCCATGGCGTCACCGGCGGCGAGATCCTGACGCGCTCGGAAGAGGCCGACGAATTCCTGCTGATGGGCC
>NZ_RZRR01000059.1:0-11789 GCF_003998555.1 Mesorhizobium sp. M7A.F.Ca.CA.002.09.1.1
TCTCTATGCCGCCGGCTTCCTGCATGGCTACACGCAAGGCCGCGACCTGCAGACTTGCGGCGACCTTGGCTCACTGGCAGCCGGATTGGTGATCCAGCAGATCGGCCCCAGGCCCCGTCAGAATTTGCGCCGCGAGGCTGAGCAGGCGGGGCTGACCATTCCGGACGTTCAAACGAGTTAGTGGCCTACCTTCCCGTTGTGCAGGCTATCTCGCCAGAAGCGCAATCACGGAATAGGGAAATCCTGATGTCGAACATGATGAAGGCGCTTGTGAAGGCCAAGGCCGAACCGGGCATCTGGATGGAAGAGGTGCCGGTGCCGGAAATCGGCCCCAACGACGTGCTGATCAAGATCAAGAAGACGGCGATCTGCGGCACCGACGTGCACATCTACAATTGGGACCAGTGGGCGCAGAAGACGGTGCCGGTGCCGATGGTGACGGGCCATGAATTCGTCGGCACCGTTGCCGATTTCGGCGCAGCGGTCACCGAATACAAGGTCGGCCAGCGTGTATCGGGCGAAGGCCACATCGTCTGCGGCCATTGCCGCAACTGTCGCGCCGGGCGAGGGCATCTGTGCCGCAACACGCTCGGCGTCGGCGTCAACCGTCCAGGCGCCTTCGGTGAGTATCTGGCTATCCCGCAGCACAACGTCGTGCCGATCCCCGATGATGTGCCGGACGAGATCGCCGCCATCTTCGATCCGTTGGGCAATGCCGTGCACACGGCACTCTCCTTCGATCTGGTCGGCGAGGACGTGCTGGTCACCGGCGCCGGGCCGATCGGCATCATGGGCGCGCTCGTCGCCCAATGCGTCGGCGCGCGAAAAGTGGTCATCACCGACATCAATCCGGTGCGGCTGGCGCTGGCGAAAAAGCTCGGCGTCCAGCATGTCGTCGACGCGTCCAAGGAAAAGCTGCGCGATGTCATGCCGGCACTCGGCATGACCGAGGGTTTTGATGTCGGCCTCGAAATGTCGGGCGCAGCCCCCGCCTTCCGCGACATGATCGACACCATGAACAACGGCGGCAAGATCGCCATTCTGGGCATCGCCCCGACCGGATTCGAGATCGACTGGAACAAGGTCATCTTCAAGATGCTGCATCTCAAGGGCATCTATGGCCGCGAGATGTTCGAGACCTGGTACAAGATGATCGCGCTGGTGCAGGGGCCGCTGGATGTTTCCGGGCTTATCACGCACCGCATCGGCATCGACGATTTCCAAGCCGGCTTCGATGCAATGCGCAGCGGCAGTTCCGGCAAGGTGGTGATGGATTGGTAGATGCCGCCCTAACGCAGAATTCTGTTTTTCATCAGCCATTTCACGGAGCGGGGCCACGCGTAGTTCGCACCCATGCGAAGATCGGTAAACCCCTCCGAAACATGTTTCCCGGTTTCGGCGTCAAGGATGCGAATGAACATAGTATGTTCTGTTCGGTTGACGCGCGTTACGACGCCAAGCAAGGCAAGCGACGCGCCGTGCTCCTTGGCAATCGGGCCTTCACAACCAGCGCAGTTGCGCAATCCGTGCGGCGCCGTGGCCTGTGTATCCCTCGCCGGCACATCAATTACTGTAAAACGCCCAGACTGGGAGAGCATGTCCTTAGCAACTTGTGCTGATTCCGACAGATAGCGCCTGTCATATTCATCCGGGGGAATTATTCCCGCCCCGGCGCTCTTGTCCTCCAATTCGAAAGGGAACACTTCGATCGACATCGGCTTTGTCTGCTGCGCCTGCGCAAATGTGCAGGTGCCTACAAGCAGCGTCACCAGGACACTTAATGTGCGAATGCTCATCGTAGTCCTCCTGTCGGTATGATGGGCATTATACGCGGCCTGACAACGCAAATAACGATTAAATCGAAAGCAATGCTATGCTTCGGGAGTTTCCACGCAGTCTCGCTCGAACTCCGTCGTTCAGAGTGATTGGCTTGATCTTGGACTAACTCTTGCTCGGGACCAGACTGGTCTCCAATGCAGCCAGTCCGCTGGTGATCGCCGTGCGCTCTTCAGCGCTGAGCCTTGCCAGCAAATCCCGTTCGAACGCCTTCGCCAGCGGCACCATCTCGCGATAGGCGGCAAGCCCCGTTCCGGTCAGCGTCAGATGTTCGATACGGCGATCTTTCTCATCAGGTGTCCGCATCAACCAGCGCCGCCGCTCGAGTTCAGCCACGGCGCGTGAAACCTTGGTCTTGTGCATAGCCGATTGCTCGCCGAGTTCGGTCGCAGTCATCGTTCCATGCTGCCCCAGCCCCGAAAGGGTGCGCCATTCCGGCCGCGTCAGGCCATGGCTGTCCTTGTATATCCTCGAAAATTCGCGGCTGACGGCGTCGGCAAGCCGGTAGAGCCGGTAGGGCAGGAAGTTTTCCAGATTGAGAATTTCAGCCGCGTCGGACGCTTCGCTCCTGATCGCCATTTTTCAAAGCCGCCATTGATGGTTACATTTTCGATGGTTACAAATGAAACCAGTTTGGTCAATTGAGATCCATTCCGGGAGGAAGCAATGGCCTTTTCCTATATGCCGGGCTTCGGCAACGATTTTGAGACCGAGACGCTGCCCGGCTCGTTGCCGCAGGGACGGAATTCGCCGCAGCGGCCGGCCTACGGCCTCTATGCCGAGCAGCTTTCAGGCTCGCCCTTCACCGCGCCGCGCGGCACCAATGAGCGGTCCTGGCTCTACCGCATCCGGCCGAGCGTCAAGCACACCGGCCGCTTCAAGGCGGCGAGCTATCCCTTGTGGAAGAGTGCGCCCAATGTCGGCGATCATGAACTGGCGCTCGGCCAGTATCGCTGGAACCCGGTGCCGATGCCGAAGGAGCCGACCGATTTCATCGCCGGTATGCGCAGCATCACAACCGCTGGCGACGTGCTCGGGCAGACCGGCATGGCGGCGCATGTCTATGTCGCCAACACCTCGATGGCGGACGATCATTTTTTCAATGCCGACGGCGAGTTGCTGGTCGTGCCGCAAGTCGGCGCATTGCGCTTCGTCACCGAGATGGGCGTCATTGAGCTGCGGCCCGGCGAGATCGCCGTGCTGCCACGCGGTCTGGTCTTCAAGGTCGAGCTGGTCGACGCCGAAGTGCGCGGCTACGTCTGCGAGAACTACGGCGCCAAGTTGACGCTGCCCGATCGCGGCCCGATCGGCGCCAATTGCCTGGCCAACCCACGCGATTTCAAGACGCCTTGCGCCTGGTTCGAGGAGAAGGAAACGCCGTGCCGGCTGATCGTGAAATGGTGCGGCAATTTCCATGTCACCGAGATCGGCCATTCGCCGCTCGATGTCGTTGCCTGGCACGGCAACTATGCGCCCTACAAATATGATCTGGCGACCTTTTCACCGGTCGGAGCGCTTTTGTTCGACCATCCCGATCCGTCGATCTTCACCGTGTTAACGGCACCAAGCGGCGAGGAGGGCACGGCCAACATCGACTTCGTCATCTTCCCGCCGCGCTGGCTGGTGGCCGAAGATACCTTCCGGCCGCCCTGGTACCACCGCAACATCATGAGCGAGTTCATGGGCCTGATCCACGGCCAGTACGACGCCAAGGAAGAAGGTTTCGTGCCTGGCGGCATCAGCCTGCACAATCTGATGCTGGCCCATGGGCCGGATGCGCCTGGCTTTGAAAAGGCCTCGCGCGCGGAGCTGAAACCGGTCAAGCTCGACAACACCATGGCCTTCATGTTCGAGACCCGATTTCCGCAGATGCTGACCCGCTACGGCGCCGAGCTCGAAACCCGGCAGGACAACTACATCGACTGCTGGGCCGACCTGAAGAAGCGTTTCAACGGCACGCCCGAGGGCGACTGGTCTTGATCACCGAGCCAATGCCGGATCGGCTGGTGCTTTTGGGCTCGAAGGGTGGCCCGGCATTGCGGCCGGGTGGTCCATGGCCGAGTTCGTCGCTGCTGCAGATCGGCGGCCGCAGCATCGTCGTCGACTGCGGCCTTGGCGTGACGCGTGGTCTGGTCGATGCCGGCATCAGCCTGAAGTCGCTCGACCTGATCTTCATCACGCATCTGCACTCCGACCATGTGCTTGAACTGGGGCCGCTGATCCACACCGCCTGGACGGCGGGCCTCGCGACGCCCGTCGGCGTGTTCGGTCCGCCCGGCACCGGTCATTACTGGCGGCGCTTTTGCCAGGCGATGGAGTTCGACATCGAGATCCGCATCGTTGACGAAGGCCGGCCGGATATTCGCGATCTGGTGTCGATCAGCGAATTCGGCGAAGGCCAGGTGGTCGCGCAGGGCGGCTTGACGGTTTCGGCGCTGCGCGTCGAGCATCCGCCGGTGACCGATTGTTTTGCGCTTCGCTTCGAGCATGGCGCCAAAAGCGTGGTGTTCTCCGGCGACACGGCCTTTTATCCGCCGCTCGCCGATTTTGCCCGAGGCGCCGACATCCTCGTCCACGAAGCCATGCTGGAAGAAGGCATCGAGCGACTGGTGGCCAGGACCGGCAATGGTGCGCGGCTCAGAGAGCATCTGCTCGCCAGCCACAGCTTTGCCGAAGAGGCCGGCAGCATCGCAAGCGATGCCGGCGTGAAGAGATTGGTGCTCAACCACCTCATTCCGGCCGACGATTCTTTGATAGGCGAGGCCGACTGGACTGCCGCCGTCAGGAAAACTTGGAACGGCGACTTGACGATCGCCCGCGACGGTCTTGTTGTGGGCTTAAGCAGCGCCAAAGCTGCAGCAGGAGAGGAAACCGCATGAAGCTTGCCACATTGAAGGACGGGACGCGCGACGGGAAACTCGTCGTCGTCTCGCGCGACCTGACACGCTTCACCGACGCCTCGTTCCTGGTTCGCACGCTGCAGGCGGCGCTCGACGACTGGCGGCGCATCGCCCCGCATCTCGCGACAATAGCGGAATCGCTTGAGAACAATGCGATGCCGGCGGAGCGCTTCCACGAACATGACGCCCATTCGCCGCTGCCGCGTGCCTATCAATGGGCCGATGGCTCGGCTTACGTGAACCATGTCGAGCTGGTGCGCAAAGCGCGCGGCGCCGAGATGCCGGCGAGCTTCTGGACCGACCCGCTGATCTACCAGGGCGGCTCGGATTCTTTCATTCCGCCACGTGATCCGATCCGCACGGCTGACGAAGCCTTCGGCATCGACATGGAGGGCGAGGTCGCTGTCATCGTCGACGACGTGCCGATGGGTGCAAGCCTCGAAGAAGCAAAGGCAGCGATCCGACTGGTCATGCTGGTCAACGACGTTACGTTGCGCGCGCTCACCGGACCGGAACTGGCCAAAGGTTTCGGTTTTTTCCAATCAAAGCCGTCCTCGGCGTTTTCGCCGGTCGCTGTGACGCCGGACGAACTGGGTGATGCCTGGGACGGCGGCAAGGTCAGCCTGCCGCTGCTTGCCGATCTCAACGGCAAGCCGTTCGGCCGCGCCAATGCCGGTATCGACATGACCTTCGACTTTCCGGCGCTGATCGTTCATGCAGCAAGGACACGGCCATTGGCCGCCGGCACGATCATCGGTTCCGGCACCGTCTCCAACAAGCTCGACGGCGGGCCGGGCAAGCCTGTCTCGGCCGGCGGCGCCGGCTATTCCTGCATCGCCGAACTGCGCATGATCGAGACCATTGTGTCAGGCGAACCCAAAACGCCATTCCTGCGCTTCGGCGACACGGTGCGCATCGAGATGAAGGACAAGGCTGGGCATTCGATCTTCGGTGCCATCGAACAGAAGGTCGAGAAATACGAGAGGTAAGGGCATGACGGGGGTCTATCTGCTGGCCGGTGTCTGGGCACTCGCCATACTGGCGGTCTTCATCCAGGCGATCCGGCTGAGCTATCGCATAGAGGCGCGCTCGCCTGACCTGACCAACCGCAGCGGCTTTCCGCGCAAGGCGATGATGTTCCACACCATCACCAACATGGACGTCGCGCGGGACGCGGAAACGCAGAGCATGCGTCGGCGTATGAACTGGTTGCTGCTGATCGTTCTTGCTGGATTTGTCGTTATGTGGGCGGGCTTGTATCTGTCGCGGTCAACCGGATGACGTGATGAGCCTGCCCGACTACCCGCGCAGCATGGCCGGCAACAATCTCTGGTCGAACGACCGACTCTACCGCGCGGTATTGTCTCTTCAGCCCGGCGAAAGAGGTCAAGCGGCTGGGCTTGGGCGATCAGGCCAATACGACGTCATAGGCTGAAAATTGCCGATCCGCGGAGATCAACGTCAGGCCTTCAATTTGGGTCTGCGCAATAAGCAGGCGGTCGAAGGGATCGCGGTGGTGAAGCGGCAGATGTTCAAGTCTCGCCGCGTGTAGTTCGTTTACGCCGAGAATCGGAATCCCGTTCGATCGCAGGAGGTCCACGATGTCGCCTGTGAGCGTCACTTTGCCGAGCGATTTCTTGATGGCGATCTCGGCCACCGAGACGGCGCTGACGATCACATCCTTGCCTGTGAGAAAGATATCGCGCCGAAAGACGTGAATCGGCGTTGAGTACCCAAAGCAGAATATGGGTATCGACCAGATATCTGCGGCTCATTTAATATACTCGTCCCATTCGGGACCGAGTTCATCAAAATCATCCGATATCCAAATCTGGCCTTTCAGGGCGCCAAGCAAGCCTTTGCTCCCACCAGCCCGAACGGGAGCGCTCAAGGTTGCGACAACCTCTCCATGTCTGGTCAGATGGATCTCTTCGCCAGCCTGGGCACGTTTCACCAATTCGGAAAGCTGAGCCTTCGCTTTTGCCATGGGGATATTCATAGACGACCTCTTATGACCAGAATTTAGGTCATAATTGGCCGGGCCGCAAGTGAGTTCGATGGCTATTCCGCCGCCTGAACCTTGATCACGCCACGCTTGATCTGGTCCTGCTCGATCGATTCGAACAGCGCGCGGAAATTGCCTTCGCCAAAACCTTCGTCGCCCTTCCTCTGGATGAACTCGAAGAAGATCGGCCCGATCACGGTTTTCGAGAATATCTGCAGCAGGATCTTGGTCGTGCCGCCGTCGACGACGCCTTCGCCATCGATCAGGATGCCGTGCTTCTTCATCCGCTCGATCGGTTCGTCATGGCCGTTCACGCGGTCATACGACATGTCGTAGTAGGTTTCAGGCGGGCCGGGCATGAACTTCAGCCCGTTCTCGGCCAGTCTGTCGGTGGCCTCGTAGATTTCGTCGGTGCCGACGGCGATGTGCTGGATGCCTTCGCCATTGTACTTCTTCAGGTACTCGGCGATCTGGCTGGTCTCGTCCTTGGACTCGTTGAGCGGAATGCGGATCTTGCCGCAGGGCGAGGTGATGGCGCGGCTGACCAAGCCGGTGATCTTGCCGTCGATGTCGAAGAAATGGATCTGCTTGAAGCCGAACAGGTTGCGGTAGAAATCCCACCATTTGTCCATCTGGCCGCGATAGACATTGTGGGTCAGGTGATCGAGATAGTAGAAGCCGACGCCTTCCGGCCGCGGGTCGCGCGCACCCAGCCACTCGAACTCGGCATCATAGGCCGAACCCTTCTTGCCGTAGGTCTCGATGAAATAGAGCAGCGAGCCGCCAATGCCCACGATCGCCGGCACGTCCAGCGCCTTGTCGGCGCCTTCGTAAGGTGTGGCACCCTTGGCGACCGCATGGTGGAAGGCGTGTTTGGCATCGACCACCCGCCATGCCATCGAAGCCGCGCAGGGGCCGTGCCTGTCGACGAATTTCATCGCATGCGAGCCGGGCTCGGCGTTGACGACATAGTTGATGTCGCCCTGCCGCCAGATGGTGAGGTCTTTCGTGCGGTGCTTGGCCACCGCGATATAGCCCATGCGGGTGAACAGCTCAGCCAGCTTTTGCGGCTCCGGATGCGCGAATTCGACGAACTCGAACCCATCGGTGCCGGCCGGGTTGTCCTTGCTGATCCTGGCGGGCGGGGCGTCGTGCGGGAAGGGACCCATAATATTCCTCCGAAAGCTGGCCTGGCCTGAAAAGGCGATTTGACACGATGATAACGCGGAGGAGGCGCACGGTGCTTGCATTCAAACGCTTGAAATGATGATGTCATGCGTGAAGCGTGCATGATGTAAGGGAAAGCCATGGATGAGGCGCGCATTGACCAGTTCGACCGCAAGATAATGGCACTGTTGCAGGGTGATGCGCGGCTGACCAACAACGATCTTTCGGAGCGGGTGAACCTGTCGGCGTCGCAATGCTCGCGCCGCCGTCAGCGGCTGGAGGAGGACGGCTTCATCAGGGGCTATCGCGCCGTTCTCGACCGCGACAAGCTCGGTTTTTCCCTGGTCAACGTCATTTCGGTCACGCTCGCCACCCACAATCGCGACAATGCAAGGCGCTTCGGCGAACTGGTGGCGCGGCTGCCCGAAGTGCAGGAAGCGCACGCGCTGACCGGCGAGATGGACTACATCCTGAAAGTGGTGACGCCGGATCTCAAATCATTGTCGGAATTCGTCAACGGCGTGCTACTGCCGCACGAATCCGTGCAGCATGTGAAAACGGCGATCGTGCTGGAGACGCTGAAGGAAACCGGCGCGCTGCCGATTTAATCTGAGCGGATATCATTGATACGTCGGCAGGCCAGAGGGGGTGTGAAGGATCGCCAGCCTAATGACGGAAGGGCCGTTCAACCCTTCGACTGCTGGATCAGTCCATAGAGATTGGTGCAGCGGGCGCCGGAACGGCAATAGGCGAAGACCGGGCCGTCGAGTTCCTCGAGCGCTTCGGCCTGATCCTCGACATTCTCGGCCGTGATCTGGCCGCTGATCACCGGAATGTAGCGGAAGGCGAGGCCTGCGGCTTCGACCGCTGCCCCGACGGTGTCGGCAGAAGGCTGGCCCGGCTGTTCGTCATCGGGCCGGTTGCAGATCACACTCTTGAAGCCAGCTTCCCTGATGGCGGCGACGTCTTCGGGCTGGATCTGGCCCGAGACCGAATAGTCCTCGCTGATTTCGCGGTATTCCATGGCAGCATCCTCGCAAACTGGTCAGGTGGCAGTCTTGCCACTCCCCGACATGGGCGGCAATCCGTGCCGAAGGATTTCTCTGCCAAATAGCCATTGCGTGCCAGAAAATCCAACCGGGCCGATGCGGCCCGGCTGGACAATCCTTCAAACTCAGCTGCCGAGAATAGCGCCTTTGATCTGACGGATGTTGTTGTGCATCATGTCGATATAGGTCGCGGCCGGGCCGTCGGGCTGCGACAGCGCGTCCGAATAGAGCGTGCCGCCGACTTTGATGCCGGTTTCGCTGGCGATTTGCTCGATCAGGCGCGGGTTGGTGATGTTCTCGACGAAGATCGCAGCCGCCTTGTCCTGCTTCACCTGATTGACCAGCTTGGCAACGTCTGCGGCGGATGGTTCGGAGTCGGTCGAGACCCCTTGCGGGGCGAGGAAGGTCAGGCCGTATGCATGTTCGAAATAGCCGAAGGCGTCGTGCGAGGTGATGACGACGCGCTTGCTCTCTGGGATCGAGGCAATTGCCGCTTTCACTTCACCTTCGACCGCATCAAGCTTCTTGGTGTAGGCGGCGGCATTGGTCTGATAGCTGACGCAGCCTTCCGAATCGGCCGCGCAGAAAGCCTCGGCGATGTTCTTCACATAGATCCTGGCGTTGGCAATCGACTGGAATGCGTGGGGATCGGTGACCGTCTTGCCGCCGCCGGTGCCGGCACCTTCGGCCGCGTCGGCATCGGCGAATTCAGGCTTGAAATCGATCGGCGTCACGCCCTTGGTCAAGGTGATGATCGAGGCCTTGGTGGCACTGGCATCGACCAGCCGCTGCAGAAAACCTTCGAAATGCAGGCCGTTGACCAGCACGATGTCGGCCTTGGCCATGGCCACCGCATCGGCCGGGCTCGGCTCGTAGACATGGGCATCGCCATCCGGCCCGACGATGGTGGTGACATCGATGCGGTCGCCGCCGACATTTTTGGCGAAATCGGCAATGACGGTGAAGCTGGCGACCACTTTCAGCGGGGCCGCGAAGGCCGACGATGCGCCAAAGGCGGTTAATGTTATAACGCTCATCGCCAGGGCGGCATGGATGGATTTCAGCATAGAGGGGTCTCCTTCTAGGGGCGGGGATCAGGCCGTTCTGTGACGGTGATGGATGATGCGCGCGCGCAGGATGCCGCGCGTGCCAAACAGGATCGAGGCGAAATAGACGACGCCGGCCGACAGGATGATGGCCGGGCCGGATGGCAGCGAGGCGTGATAGGACAAAAGCAGCCCGGCGACGCAGGATGCGAAGCCGATCAGTACGGCCAGCACGCACATCGGCTCGACGCGAACCGTCCAGAAGCGGGCGGCCGCGGCCGGCAGCATCATCAGCCCAACCGATAGAAGCGTGCCGAGCGCCTGGAAGCCGCCGACGAGGTTGAGTACGACAAGGCCGAGGAAGATGAAATGCACCGGGCTGCCGAGCCGGCTGACCGAGCGCAGGAACAGCGGGTCGAGGCATTCGGCGACCAGCGCCCGCCAGAAGATGGCGAGGCTGACCAGCGTCACCGCGACGATGCCGCCGATCAGCGTCAGGGCCTCGTCATTGAGCGCCAGCACGGTGCCGAACAGCACATGCATGAGATCGACGCTGGAACCGCGGATCGACACCATCAGCACGCCGATGGCGAGCGAAATCAGGTAGAAAGCCGCCATCGAGGCGTCTTCGCGCTGGATGGTGAAACGCGAGACGGCGCCGGCGCCGAGCGCGACGATGACGCCGGCGATCAGGCCGCCGATGGTCATCGGCAGGATTTCCAGCCCATAGAACAGGAAGCCGGCGGCTGCACCGGGCAGGATTGCGTGCGCCATGGCGTCGCCCGACAGGCTCATGCGCCGCAGCATAAGGAAGACGCCGATCGGGCAGGCGCCGAGCGACAGCATCAGCGAGCCGATCAACGCCCGCTGCATGAAGGCGAAATCGGCGAAGGGCGCGATGACTAGGCCGTAAAGCATGTCCATCAAGCAGCCCTCGGTCCGACGCCATGTTGGTGATCGTGATCGTGGCCATGGTGATCGTGACCATGAGCGTCCTCGCCCGGCTCGCACCAGGGTGCATTTTCTTCCCAGGCCTCGTGAAAACGGCGGGCGCGCAACAGATTTTCAGGCTTCAGCGTTTCCCGGGTTTCGCCCCAGGCGATCGGCTGGCGGGCCAGAAGCAGCGTTTCGGGGAAATTCTGCCGCACCAGATCCAGATCGTGGACGACGACCATGATGGTGCGTTCCTCGCCATGCCAGTGCTTGATCAGCGCAATGAGGTCGCCGACCGTCTTGGCGTCGACGGCGTTGAAGGGTTCGTCGAGCAGGATGAGGTCGGCGTCCTGCAGCAGGACACGGGCAAACAGCGTGCGCTGCAGTTGGCCGCCCGACAGCGTGTCGATCGGCCGCTTTTCAAAACCGCCGAGGCCCACCGCCATCAGCGCCTTGCTGACGTCATCGCGATCTTCCCTAGTGTAGCGGCCAAGCAGGCCGCGCCGTGGCCACAGGCCGAGCGAAACCAGATCCACCACCCGCGCCGGAAAGGACCGGTCGAGCTCCGATTGCTGCGGCAGATAGGCGGCACGTACACCGGGTGCGCGGACAACCTCGCCGGCCATCGGCTTCAGGACGCCGACAATACCTTTCATCAGCGTCGATTTGCCGGAGCCGTTGGCGCCGACCACAGCGGTCAGCGAGCCCTTGCGGATGGTGCCGTCGAGATGATGGATCGCCGGATGGCTGCCGTAGCCAAGCGTCAGGTCGCGGAATGTCAGGCAGGTATTTGTCATTCTGCGATCCGTAGGCGGCGAAATCCGGCTGCTGGCAGCGGCCGATTGGATATGTG
>NZ_RZRR01000005.1:0-24281 GCF_003998555.1 Mesorhizobium sp. M7A.F.Ca.CA.002.09.1.1
GCGTAGCACCTGGTCGAATCGAGGAGACAAGGGCCGCAATGACCTCTTCAGCCAAGCCGTGCAAAGATTCGGTTTCGGGATGTTTGCCAAGGACTGCGCATCGAACCATTCCCACTGTATACCCGTGTTTCGAAGCCCCTATCTCCAGAAAGGCAGGTTCGTTGTTGCTGAGAGGATGATGGGTCGCTGGCGCATGGGGCAACTTCACTCGCTCTCCAAACAAAATGGTACCCGGCGCAAGCCCGATATCCCCAGCGGCGTTGCTGGGGTCGTTTGTTACCGCCGCAGCTAGGGCCGCTGCCATTTCGATCTCCGTAATGCCGGGACGAAGCGATTGCTGAAAGGTTCGAATTGCCACGTCAGTGAGTCGAACAGCATCGCGCATACACGCCAACTCAAGTTCTCCTTTCACTGCTGACACTGACGAGACCAGTCGGGTGACGTCAGTAATCTTCAGATCCGGGAGCTGGTCTTGGACTGCGCGCACGTCGGCGGGCGCGAGATTCCAGCAGCCAAGCTCGAAACCGACTCGCTTATTGTCCAGTCCGAGTCGACGCAATACATCGGCGCAGACCCTGCCAAAATCAGGCTGATGTGTATAGGTTTCAATTTCCTCGATGCAGCTATATGAACGTACTGCCTGCTCGTCATATTCTCGGACAACAAATATCGGGACCCGACCCGGCATCAGAATAAGAGGGAAAGGCGCGAAATATCCACCGCTCCCATCGTAGCCGCTGAGATACTTCAAGTGGCCGTGCGCCGTTACTACGATTGCGTCCAAGCCTGCCGTAGCAACCGCATCCAGCACATTGTTTTGCCGGCGCTCATACTCTGATATCGGAAACGGTACACCAGTCAGAGGAATTGCGGAGCGTGTCGTCGCCATATCTCACCTCAATCAGTGTGTCGTGGTTTGGTTGCGCAAAACGCGCGATCGCGTCCATGTTCGAAATTGAACAAAAGCTTCGCCGGCTCATGCGGGGTGACAATCCCCTTTCCTGGCGGCTAGCGTCAAATGCTGTTTTTATATCGGCTGCATCTCGCAGCGAGATGCGCATAGTGCCTTCATCGGCCGCTCAATGCAGGCAACGCTGGTCTCCGACAGCTTTGTTCTCGCCAGAGGATCGCCGACAAAGGCGCCGAGTTGCTCGGCAAGCTCGTCAGCCTCGGCCAGAAGAACCATGCTGACGACCTTGAGCTTGGCAGCGAGTCGGCGCGCCTTCGCATTCTTGCCGGCGAAGCCGCCGACGCCGGGGGAACTGTGCCGGCGCCACGCAACAGCATGTTTGCACTGATGTAAGGCCGCTGCGACACCAGCGACGGCTCTCCGCCGCCACCTCCGCATCTCGCTACCAGATGACACTAATACAAAGACTGCATTTGGCGCATCCGACGTGTAAGAGGATCGTGTCGCGCGAAGTGGTTAAGCTTGGCGGAACCGAATCGGTCGGAGCAATGAGCAAAGCGGCGGGCGCAGATGCGGATGTAGTTTCGCCGAAGACGTTTGCGCCGCTCAGGAATACGACATTTCGCTCAATCTGGTTTAGCCTCTCAAGTCTCTTCCCTTGGCTGGCTGATGCAGACCGTTGCTATCAGCTGGCTAATGGCAACGGTTCCGACCTCCGATCTGATGGTTGCGCTCGAGCAGGCTTCGTCTAACCTGCCCGCTTTCATTTTGTCCATTTTCGCTAGGGGTTCTCGCCGACAACTTCAGCCGTCGAAGAGTCATGTTCGCCGGCCGATGCCTAATGGTAATAGCATCCGCGATGCTACGGCTTCAGTGGTGCTGGGCTTTATCGCCCCGTGGATGATCTTCGGCTTCAGCTTCTTGATCGCAAGTGGTGCCGCGCTCAACGATACCGCCTGGCAGGCTTCTGTTGGCGATATTGTGGACCGACGCGAAGTTCCCGCTGCCGTCACCCTCCTCTCCATTGGCTTCAACACTGCACGGACCGTGGGACCGGCGCTCGCGGCATCATGATTGCGTCGTTCGGACTTATGACGGCTTTCGCTATGTTTACACTCACCTATATGATCCCTTTGGTCACCATATGGCGATGCAAATGGAAGGTTCGCTCCTCACTTCTCCCACGTGAGTCAATGAGGACGGCCATCTATGACAGGCTGCGCTTCACAGCGATGTCATCGGAAATCAAGACGGCGATCGCCCGCGGAACCTTCTTTGGCCTGTCGGGCATCGCCATACTCGCACTGCTGCCATTGGTTGTCCGCGATCAGCTGGGCGAAGGACCGCTCGCCTATGGCACCATCATCGCCGGCTTCGGCACAGGCGCCGTCATGGCTGGCGTCGCCAACAGCCTATTAAGACGGAGCTTGTCAGAAGAGCAACTAATGACGCTGGCATGCGTCGCCTGTGCGGCGTGCTCCCTTTTTCTGGCACTGCCTCTTCCATTGCGAGCGGCGTCCTGTTTCCCCTTCGCGAGGGTCGCGAGGCCGAGCCCGACCCTTTGGAGGAATTCGACGCGCCGGCAGTCGCCCTCAGTCTCAAGCCGAGAAGCGGCCCCATCGTGGTCAAAGTCGAGTACCTCATACTCGTGGAAAATCTAGAAGAATTCCTCGCCATGCGCGGGTGCCGGCATGTACAGAGTCGCGTTGGTGCTCGGCACTGGACTCTCCAGCGCAACCTTCAGGAGCCTGTGCTATGGACGGAGACATTCCGTACGCCGACCTGGACCGACTACCTTCGCCTGAATCATCGCCTTACCGAGGCCGACAAGGAACTGGACGAGAGAATCATCCTCCTCCACAAAGGAAAGCATTCTCCACGAATAACATTGTCAATCGAGCGCCCCACGAGTGCTCCACGCAAGCCTGAGTCATCAACGCCTTTTTTCCCCCGCCATTCAACGAAACGGCCAGCGTGCCACCGCAGGCTGAATGAAGATACATAAGAAGGCACGTCAACTGCTAACCACATCGGGCGGGCAACAAGCATCGCCGCCTTCGGGTATATGACAGACAGAATGTAGCGGACTTGAAAAATGAAAGGCGCTCACCCACCGCCAACATTTCTCGGCTGGTTCCCGGCATTCAAGGTCCTGCGGCTATACGCGAAGGCGGCAAGCCGCGTTGAAGTCGTCGATATTCAGTCGCATCGAAGGACAATGACGTGTTGCCCTGATGCCACTCTCTGCGAGGTTAGCTTGTTTCTCGGATGAGGAGACAGACAATGGTCTGCCCCCTGAAAGGTCCTCCCTGAGGTATGTGTCCATTCTTGAACTCGGCTCGACAATGATAGCGAACCCTGTTGACCGTCGCACTGTCAGTCTCGAATCAAGTGCTCTCCTACAGCAGATGCGATTATCGCCAATGCGTACTGGTAGCGCCCGAAGCGCGCGTTATCGGCAGCCGCCGAGGGCCGTGATGCGGCCGCGATCGAGCCTTGTAGTAACAGACGCGCTCTCCGGTGGTCGGGCCAGCACCTTACCCCTCTTCCCTATGGCCCCAAGGCAGAGCAATTGCCAATGCGGGACATCCCGCTTCTAAGTCTCCTGCAACATTATTGGAGGCCGCGACGGCCCTGCTCGTGACGATCAGGGGTGGTCGCCGCACACCAGCGGGATCATTGCCCCACAAGCGCATCCAGATTCCGGCCGGGCGTTCCGCTGTCAATATCAAAGTCGGCCGGCGGGCGCTAAAGTGTCGATCCTCACCTTGCCGCCAGGTGAGTTCGACCGATATGTTCCTGCTACAATGGTAAGCGGCCTATACTGTCGCATCCTCAACAGTCAGCGGGAGACAGGACGACCCTATGTTCGAGCTCCCTCCGTATGGACTCCTCTGAATATAACAAGGGCTTGTATTCGCCCCGTTGCCAATCGTGATTGAGGTCACGATAATGACTTGAGATCGGAACACCCGACTGACCTGGATTGTTAATAAAGAGACTGTCATCCCATGACCCAACGTCCATGATTATCCGCACTGACGGTCCTTCTGAAACAGAGAATTGGCC
This sequence comes from Mesorhizobium sp. M7A.F.Ca.CA.002.09.1.1, assembly GCF_003998555.1. Lineage (NCBI taxonomy): Bacteria > Pseudomonadati > Pseudomonadota > Alphaproteobacteria > Hyphomicrobiales > Phyllobacteriaceae > Mesorhizobium > Mesorhizobium sp. M7A.F.Ca.CA.002.09.1.1. The sequence continues at coordinate 3,980 of NZ_RZRR01000005.1, forward strand.
GCTTCGGTAACTCGAAAAATTGAGCGTTGAGCTACTTCCGCCGAGGGCTATGGCGCCCAACGACCATTGTTCAGACGTCAGTGCCTGCAGAGGGTGGCGCAAATCAAGCTTATGTATACTGCCCCATGCCCATGAGGCAGAATCGTCGCCAAATCGACATATGCATTCACTCCAGGCAGAAGTTAGGGATTCCATTATGGAATGCTTCAACTTTTCACTAGGCTCTGCCTGTTCGAGCCAAGAGGCTATGGCCGAAGGCTGTAAAGGCACGAGCAGTGCCAACACTTCATCGTCAGCGCTTTCTAAGCGAGCTACTGTCGGGCCAAGGTGTTTGCTAAGCCAAATCTCAAAGAACGCGGCGGCTGGCGAACTCGCATCCAAATGCCGGTCCCAGTTAGAAAATAAGTGCAACGCAGGCATGTTTGCAACCGAACCGAGAAGAGTGTCTAGTTTCGCAAGAATACGAACTGCTATCGGCGAATACACCGAACATTGCAGCGACATGCAGTCCCGCAACGAGATCTTCTCTGATCGTGAGAGAGTTGTATGAAGGGTATCATGTCTGCTGCTGTCAGACCACTCGTAGCCAAAAGCAGGATGCGATCTACTCCATTCCTCCGGAACATTCATTGCGTTGGCAGTGGCGACAAAACCTTTGGCGGGGTTCATCTCGAACGGCCCATCGTCCGGTGACAAATACCCTTCCCATTCGAACCGACCGTCTCCTGGAACCGGAAGCAGGCCGTCCCAATTTCTTCGGACCGGAGCCGCACCTGACGGTTTCCACGCAATTACATTCGACGTGTCCGCATAGATGTGATTAACTGAAGGACAACCCCAGTTTGCTAGACTGGAGGTGTATTCTGAAAATGTCTTAGAGCGCATTACGGCCAAGCTGGCCATGTAAGGTGCCATGCCGGGATCCATCCATACGGTTCTCAGTGCGAAGGCGCGGTCTTTTTCAGCATTTTGGTTTAAAATGGGTCCATGGCGTGTGAACTGAAGCTTTACCTCCTGGTCGGTGTGGGCGCGAACTGGAATTTTCTCGTGTATAGTCTTCACCTGCTCCCAGGCCCCTTTATATAAGTATTTATTTCCCTCACTCTTGGTTTCGTAAACATAAATATCTTCTTGGTCAGCGCCGAAAATAGTCAGACCAAAGGCGGCTGTCCCGTTGTGACCCATGGAGATTCCTGGGATCATAGGCTCTCCAGCGCCAATTACATCGAGCCCGGGCATACTCAGGTGTACAAGATACCTGATGGACGGAAGGACGTGCTTGCGATGCGGGTCTAGAGCAAGGATTGGTCGCTCCGTTGTGGTTTTTGTTGCGGATATGGCCCAGTTGTTTGAGCCCTCTTGGAACACCGTCTGCATGATCTCATCACTCGGTGTTACGCGGGTCCAACGGTCAGCTTCCTGAAGACTTGCTGCAAGTCTTTCCCTCGAGAATGAGACGGGACAGATTGCCAAGCGAAAATCCTGCAGTACTCGATCTGTCATAAAGGCGAGGTCAAGGCCCTCCGCTGGTCGTGGCGCTATCGGAGGTGACAATTCTTGTCTCAACCTGTCGAGGCGGGTACCTCGTTCCACACCTGCCAATGCCATCACCCTGCAGCGCAGAAGCTCCGAAATCGCATTTCGGGTTAGTGAGTGCGTTCGCACGCGAACGACGTCTTCGGGTTTCCAATAGTCGGGAGTGTGACCGAGGAGGCCAAACTCGGGTGGCAAGGCAATCAAACCGTCATGGCAACTGTCTACGTAGGAATTGATCCCCTCGGCAAACGCTGAGCATATCTCTTCGGAATCCGGGCCGTACGCCTGCCATTCTGCACTCATGGCTCCGCGAAATAAAAAGAGACGCGCCGCCCGATCCTGCTCCAAATATCCGGGGCCAAAGTCTCGTGACAGGAGACCGAGACCTCGTTTGCGCGCAATATCAATTTGCCAGAGGCGGTCTCGAGCTGCATTCCAACCCTGCGCGAAAAATAGGTCGTGCAAGTTCTGAGCCTTGATATGAGGAACCCCCCATTTATCAATGTCGATCGTGACCTCACTCTTAAGCTTGTCGGAGCTGTGGCGGTCGAAGGTTATGTTCTTTAACATGTGTTGATCCGTTTGGTTCACCCAAAGATGGTCGGGAATCTGCCAGAGGACGACGTCTGCAGATTGTGGTCGGTTGCGGGCAGAGGGTTGAGGCCGCACTCTTGCAACCTGATCATGTGTGGCGAGCCAATCCTCAGCGCGCCTGGACGCGAACTGGCACGGTGGGCTGCGCACAAGCTCAGCGGGATCCTACTCTCGCGCTTCCGGGAACGAGGCGCTTGCCGAGAACGCTCTGATGTATGTCAGCCAATACGTACGAATACAATATCCGCACATGTTGTCTCGCTGGCCTGAGGCAACGCATTCGATACACAGTAACTCGGTCGAACGGCCTCGTTGAAGGATGGCTCCCTCAATGCGACAAGATCTGGCTGAGAAACAATTTCGTTCTTTCGTGCTGCGGGTTTCTGAAGAAGTCGTGCGGTGTACCCTCTTCGACGATCTCACCTCGATCCATGAAGATTACTCGATCGGCCACGGCGCGCGCAAAGCCCATCTCGTGGGTGACGCATACCATGGTCATGCCGTCGCGTGCGAGTCCGGTCACAGTCTCGAGCACTTCAGCGACCATCTCTGGATCGAGCGAGGAGGTCGGCTCATCGAAGAGCATGACTGCAGGCTCCATACAGAGGGACCGGGCAATTGCGACGCGCTGCTGCTGTCCCCCGGAGAGCTGAGCCGGATATTTGTTCGCCTGTTCGGGAATGCGCACGCGCTCTAGGAATTTAAGCGCGATCTTTCTAGCCTCACCCTCTGGAACGCCCTTTATCCACATCGGCGCCGCCATACAGTTCATCAGCACGGTCATGTGCGGGAAAAGATTAAAGTGCTGAAAAACCATGCCGACGCTTTTGCGAACTTCAGCTACGTTGCGCATTTTGTTATGTAACCTAATCCCAGTGACGGTAATCTCGCCATCCTGGTGCGCTTCGAGCCGATTGACGCAACGGATCAGCGTCGACTTTCCCGAGCCTGAGGGCCCACAGATGACGATACGTTCGCCCTTGCGGACGGTTAGGTTGATGTCAGTTAGTGCTCTGAAGGCACCATACCATTTGGATACATTCTTAGCTTCGATGACTTCGTCGCTCAATATTGCATCTCTCTTGTTCATTGGCGCATCTGTAAGTGCCTTGAAAATGGCCGAACCAACTTAGACGTCTTTTTTAGCTTGACCAATGAATTCACGATCATCGCTTCTTACTTCTGGCAAAATGGTCCTCGATCCGGGATTGGACCAGTTCCAGGCAGGCGGATAAAATCCAATAAATCATTGCCGCTGTTACTAGCATCTCCATAGTATGGAAGGTTGGCTGGCCGAGTGAGTGAGCTAGATACGTCAGCTCCCAAACGCCAAGAACCGAAACGAGAGAGCTGTCTTTGAGCATTGAGATGAACGTGTTTCCCATCGGGGGAATGATAACCGGAAGCGCTTGCGGCAGAATGATTCTGCGCATTGTGAGCGCAAAGCCGAAACCTAATGACCGGGATGCCTCCCACTGGCCGCGATCGATGCTGGCTATGCCCGAACGGAAGATCTCCGTCATGTAGGCACCACTGCATAGCGAAAGCGCCAACACGCCTGCAGGCACGGCATTAATAACGTAACCTACCTGGGGCAAGCCCATGTAGATCAGATAAACCTGCATGAGAAGCGGCAGACCCCGGAAGCATGAAGTGTAGAAGCTGACTATCGCGTAAGCCATGCCGTTGCTTGACAGTTTCGCAATCGCGCCGATTATTGCGATAGCCGACGCAAATAGCAGTGACATCGCTGATACGTAAACTGTAGTAACTACCCCCTGCGTAATTAGAAATGGCAGGTTTGCCCAAATAAATGGCATGCTTAAGTCAAATGCCGCGAAGAGCGAAAGGAACAGTAGCACCAACTCAAACCATACGATCCCGATTTGGATTTTGAGCGGGACAAAACCAATCAGCACGAGGTTGAGGCAGAACATTGCGGCAATTACAAAAGCGATCGCAATGCGACTGTAAAACTTCACTTGTGCGTGATCGCCAATCACGGGCCGTAGGAGTTCGCCCATCGTGGTGCCCGCTACGTTGAAGATAAGAAAAACCGCGAGCACAATTGCAAATATGCAGCCGATAAACCATGGCTTGTGGACGAGCACCTCAGATTCAACTGTATCGTGGTAAAGCATAAGCATTTTCTTCCTAAGAAGAGGCGCCCCCGGGAAGGGGACGCCCACGATTGTGTCATGTTATTTATCGACGCTGAAATCCCCCCCGAACCACTTGACCGAGAGTTTAGCAAGAGTGCCGTCATCCTTCATCTTCTTGACCGCGGCAGCGACCTTGTCGATAAACTCCTTATCGCCACGCTCGATTGTGACAGCGCCCGGGGCGTAGAATAAGGGATCGCCAATAACCTTCAATGGATAGCCAGATTTGATTGCCGCAGCCGCCGTCGTTCCTTCAGTAATGACGCCATCGAGACGAACACCATCGCCGAGGCGCAGGTCGTCAAGCGTAAGAGAGTTAGCACTTGGATAAGCCTTCACTTGGCCCGCTGTAAATTGATATTGTATTGGCTTAGCGCCGATCCATGCCGGTGTGAGCTTGTGATTGGCATACAAATCGCCAAGAGTTCCCGCTCGGACGCCGACGATCTTGCCCTCCAGGTCGGAAGGCTTCGTCGCTTTGCTATCCTTGTGAACGACAGCGACTTCGCCTTCGTAGAAGTACATGGCCGGGAAGGCGAATTTTTTGGCGCGATCGTTGGTCGGCGTCATTTGACCCATGGCCATGTCCCAACGCCCCCCCCACTGGCCTGCCTGAATGATATCCCAGCCCGGGGTCACGAATTTGATCTTCACGCCCAAGTAGTCCGCAATGCCCTTCGCGACCTCTACATCATCACCGTCGAGTTCATGTTGGTCGTTCAAGTGAGACAAGGCTCCCCAGTCGGACCCGACCGCTACCGTCAATGTCTGTGCCGCGAGCACACGATCAAGGACTTCGCCGGCGCAAGCCTTGGCTGACAAAGACATCGACGCAACCGCCATGGAGACTGCAACTACGACCGTCGTTACATGATTGTTCATCTATAGTTCCCTTTTTTCTCGTTCTTATTTTCTTGAAAGCTACCTTCGTCGCCACCGAGAGGAGTGTCTTAGCGGTGCGCCATTGCTCCCTGCTGATTGGACCCATCCCGGTCCGTCATTTAACGAACGACACCTTATCGCTCTGCATTGTTGGCATTCAGCGAAATCGAGTTCGATGATGCAGGTTTCCTGCGAACTACCCTTGGCTTTCGCCGGATCGCTCTGGCGATTTCACAAAGCACGGATACCCTGGCCTCAGAGAGGTCGGCGAACTCGCCAACTCGCTGGACTCCGAAGGCTGCAGATTGCATCGCCACAAGACGTCTTGTTTGGAAGGATCTAAACTGGACTGGCGCGTTGAATTACACCTTGCAGGGCTGACTCTGGTCACGTGGGAACTGCGGTCCAAGCCCCTCTCTCTCCCTAATCTCGACCTCCCTAATCTCGACCTCCCTAATCTCGACGACCTCTTCGCCGGCCGTGTGCGCACCCGCTACTCAACCGTCGGGGCGCTCGAGGAAGAATGCTTCTCTGCCGACATCGTGGTCGGGGCCGTGCTGATCGCCGGTGCTGCCGCGCCAAAGCTCGTCACCCGCGAAATGATGTCCGGCATGAAGAAGGGCTCGGAGCTGGTCGACGTCGCTATTGACCAGGGCGGTTGCTTCGAGACGTCGCATGCGACGACTCAAGCCGAGCCCACCTACGAAGGCGACGGCGTTATCCACTATCGCGTCGCCAACATGCAGAGTCGCCCATGCCATTTCGCGATTTCTTGCCTTGCGAGTTCGCACGTATCCCTCTGGGTCAACATCGTTGATAGACCAGAGAATTTTTGACTCATCGTAGCTCGGACAGCGGAGACGCGTTACAATTGTCAACCCGTTCGGACCCGGTTTAATCGAGATGTACTCGGCATACTGCGCATGATGGCTCATGCCTCTTGTAGCTGGAAGCGTTCGGCAAGTTAGGTCCTACTTGCCACGCGAGAGCGGGGCCGCAAGTATGCGCCGGCCGCAATACAACGCTGATTTGCTGCGTTGTCGAGGACATTTCGCATAGAATGCGCGCCTGCCGCTGCTATGATCATAACATGTTGTGATTTAGTCCAGTCCGAACTCCCGAGGTTGGGTCGCAACTCTCGATAGCCAGCTGGCGCCGGGGGCGCCTAGGCATGAAATTGGATCCCATGTATGACAGAATTCAAACAACGGCAAACCGTCGGTAACGCGTCGGAGAGCGTACTCGAATTCGACGGACAGCAATACCTGGACGGCCGTGCATCGGATCCTCGCGAATTTGGCTGGATGCGCGGTGCGCCGCCGCCGCCAGACAAGCGTGTAACATTCGAGAATGAAACTGTTTGGACCTTTCCTCAGCTTCGCTGGTCGCTATCGCATATGCGTGAGCTGCGGCCCACAGTCCAAGTGTGGCGAGGGCGGGGCGGACCGTCGCAGCTTGAGTGCAGCAACAGGTCTACCGAAATCGATGGGCTCACGTTCGTCGACATGGACGACCGCACCAACCGGTTCGAGGAGGCGCTATTCGACACCTACACCGACGGCATTTTGGTCCTGCATCGGGGGCGGATCATATACGAACGATACTTCGGCGCACTCGCGCCGCACGTACAACATTCGTGTCAGTCAATCACCAAATCGTATGCGGGCACCCTAGCCGCGGCGTTGGTGCATGAGGGCATTCTCGACGACAGGAAGACAATATCGCAGTTTGTGCCGGAATTACGAGGTACAGGGTGGGAAGATGCAACGCTCCGCCAAGTCATGGACATGCAAACTAACGTTGCTTTTACTGAAGATTACACAAGTGTAGACAAGTCATATAGATGCGAATACCTGCGTACCATACGAAAGGAAGGGGCGCACGGCAAATTTGTCTACAAAGGCGTCGATACCAATGTTATGGCTTGGGTTATGTCGCGCGCAACGGGCCGGTCGTTCGCACAACTGTTGGAGGAGCGCTTATGGTTGCCACTGGGCTGCGAAGAAGACGCCTATGTCGAGATCGACCCGACAAACGGTATGCCGAGGGCGCATAGCGGACTCAATGTGACGTTGCGCGACTTGGCGCGTTTCGGCGAGCTGATGCGATGTGAAGGCTCGTGTAATGGCAAGCAACTGGTTCCCGCGAGTGTTGTCTACGACCTTCAAGATCTCGACCACCCCGCCAAGCCGGACCTCCCATTCGGCTATACATACCGAAGCCAATGGTGGGTATCACACGACGAGCTTGATGCTATTGAAGGTCGGGGCCTTTACGGCCAGAACCTGTACATAGCGCCAAAGGCGGAGATGGTGATTGCGCGCTTCGGGTCGCACCCCGCTTGCGACCACATTGATCGGATTAGAAGGCCGCAGATGCAGGCATTGGGGAGGATGCTCCGCGCGTAACTTGATGCACTAGACGGTCACCGCGCTTGTTTAGGAATTTCCTGCAAATTCGCGGTTGAAGAACTGGGGCGCCTACGCCGAATTCCTGCGTTCGGCTAGGGGGCAATTGGCGCAAAAGGCCTGTAGACGCTGCTACGCTTATGAAGTAAATACCAGAAGCCTCGCTTCCCATATGCATAATGCAGACCGATCTGGCTCGCTTTTGCTGAGGAAACAATGATCACCGAACATTGCATATTGATTGGGGCCGTCGCGACTTTGTATTGCGAGAATGGAACCGGTGGACCTATTGTATTCTTGCATGGTGCCGCTTTCGGGCTTATCCGTCAGCTTGACCTGAAACAAAACCCAACCCAAACATCAACGAGACCCAGGATCAGACCGAAAAATGGCCGCCTTCAAATCGGAATGCTGGCCGGAATGAAATCGGAATGACTGGCCGGCTTCAAATCGGAATCGGTGGCCGGCTTCATCGGAATACGCAGGCAATGGTATCGGCATCAGTGGCAGCGCTCTTGCGCTGCTTCTGGACGGTGAGATCGGCGGTTACCTGGGAAAGCCGGGCGACCAGCGCCTTGAGCCGCTGCTGGGCCGCGCTCGGCGGCAGCGTCGGCTGCAGCCGTTTGACCTCGCTATAGCGGGCGATGACGGCGGCGTCGATCCTGTCGGTCTTCTCCAGGAAGCCCATCGCCTCGGCGAATCAGCGTACGCTCCTCGCATTGGCCATGCCGCAGGCTACTCCCAACTCCCACGACAGCAGGAAGGGAAGCCGTTCGTAGCCGCCACTGGCCTCCATGACGACGAGCTCGACACCATTGACCTAACACCAGGCAGCAAGCTCGGCTATGCCTGCCGCATCGTTGCGAAAGCGGCCCGCCGCTCCGCTCGGCACGACATGGGTATCGAGCCAGTCTTTCGAAACATCCACTCCACAGATAGTCTTGTTCACGGTAACCTGCCTTGTGCGTGCGATTGGAGCCAAGCGACTATTCGGTCGTACGTGACGAAGGCGAAGATCCCAGGCTCACCCACGGTTGTGGCCGGAGGGGTGTCGGGCGACTTCGCCTTGCTTCGAACCGGATGGCCATCCGGTTCGAGGCTCAGTCGCTTCCATCGCACAAAGTCCTCTGCGTGCAGATACAAGGGGTTAACCTCGAAGAGTCAGTGTCGGAGAAAATAACGTGCTGATTCATCGGACTTTAGGGCCGAGCTTGTTGGTCGCTCGATAAAAAGCATGATTTTAGGCGGAAGCTGTCCTGCATGCAATTTCAGCACTTGTTTACCCAATTCCTTGTCTGCTTCCGTGAGACGATGGTTCAGGCGAAGGTAGTCGGTCCAGGTCGGCGTGCGGAATGTCTCTATCCATTGCATAGGCTCCTGAAGGTTGCGCTGGAGAGTCCAATGACGAGCGCCGACGCGACTGTGCACATGCCGGCGCGCCCGCATGAGTTCCAGGAATGCTTCGCGATTTTCCTCGGGCACTAGGTACTCGACTTTGACCACGATGGGACCGCTTCTTGGCTTGAGATTGAGGGCGACTGCCGGTGCGTCGAAGTCCTCCAAAGCATCTGGATCGGATTCGCGGCGCTCGCGAAGGGGAAACAGGAGGCCCGTGGCGGCGACCAGCAGAAGGGCTCCAGCGGAGCCCTCCAGTGCCAAGGTCAGTGAATGGTTCTGGGCCACCGTGCCCCACACCCAACTGCCCGCTGCGATGCCGCCATCGATCAATGCATAGTAAATCGAGATGGTGCGCCCCACGACCCAGCGCGGGCTTGCCAGTTGCACGGTCACGCCGACCCCGGACCAGGCGGTGACCCAGCCCGCGCCACCCATGGCGAGTGCAATTGCCGCCACTGCAATCGAAGAAGTCAGCGCAAGCGAAAGGGAGCATGCCGCGCAGGCGACGCATGCGAGCGTCATCAGCCGCTCTTGTGACAAGCTCCGTCTGAACACGCTGTTCGAGATGCCGGCGAAGACGGCGCCTGTCCCGAATCCGGCCATGAGCGTGCCATAGGCGAGCGGTCCGCCTCCCAGCTGGTCGCGGACAACCAGCGGCAGCAGCGCGAGAATGGCGATGCTCGCCAGACCAAAGAGGGTTCCGCGAGTGATCGCCGTCTTAATCTCCGACGACATCGCCGTGAAGCGTAGCCCGTCATAGATCGCCGTCCTCATCGACTCACGTGGGAGAGGTGATGAGCGAACCATCCACTTGCAGCGCCATATGGTTACCAAAGGGACCAGATAGGTAAGACTGGTTACGGCGAAAGCCGTCATCAGCCCAAAAGAGGCAACTACTATGCCACCGAGCGCCGGGCCTACGGTCCGAACAGTGTTGAAGCCAACGGAGAGGAGCGTGACGGCGGCGGGAACGTCGCGTCGGTTCACCATATCGCCAACCGAGGCCTGCCAGGCTGGATCGTGGAGAGCGCCGCCGCATGCGATCAAGAAGCTGAAGCCGAGGATCATCCACGGATCGACAAAGCCCAGCACCACAAAAGCCGTCAGCATCGCAGATGCCAATACCATAAGGCACCGGCCGGCGAACATGACCCGGCGCCGGCTGAAATTATCAGCCAAGGCCCCGGCGAAGACGGATAAGATGAACGCTGGCAGGTTTGAAGAAGCCTGAACCAGCGCGACCATCAGATCGGAAGTCGAAATCGTAGCCATCAGCCAGCTGATGGCAACAGTCTGCATCAACCAGCCGAGCGAGCTGACCTGCGTGGCGAACCAGATTGAACGAAAGCTCGGATTTCTGAGGGGCGCAAATGCTCCTGGCGAATTTGGATCGGCGACTTGGTCCGCAAGACTGCTCATCAATCTAACTCTTGCCTATGAGCCAGTTTTACATTGCTCCGACAGCCAGCAGCCGCCCAACCCGTTGAAGGTCCGAATCGGCCAATGTGCGCAAATAGTTACAACGCCCGGCAGGAGATTGAACTCGCTGCCGGGCCGATGCGCCTTGGGAGGAGGCGTAGTTGGAACCTTTGTGAAGACTTGGAACCAGCCGCATCAGGCCAGCCTACACTTACAATATGAGGATCAGACCACTCCAGGATTTTAGTGCATTGAATGGGTACTCTTCCAGCAATCCTCGCCAACAAATGCAGGAGATCGGCGTCGAGCTCCTAAATCTGCATAATATCGGTGATTCGCGGGCGAGCAGTGCAGTGGGCACATTCTCCAAGCTAAACGCTGAACGGGCTTTTTGCTTCTCAAATCGCCATAACAGGGAGAGATGGGCAAATACTACTTCAATATGCTCCCAAGGACGCTGAGTTGACTGCAGCCTCAGCAGAGCTCTCCGCGTGCCTTTTTGCGGCTCCCCGCGGTGCTCGCGCCCGCCGCGCCTGCAAAGGCTTTCCTCAACAGTCGTTCAGTTCGAGCAGCCTTTGCCAACTCTGACTCAAAAGCTGCCCGACTGGATTGACGGCCTCAGCTTCTTCGGCGGGTCACTGAGGCGATCCGTCTGCTACAACCTGGTGTGGCCAAGGCGCTGTGGTTCGCGCCGACGCTGAACGCGACCGTTGCGACAATGACCGAGCAGTACGACACTGCCATATTGATCGCTGGGAAGCGCGCGAAGGGTAAATTCAACTTGCCCACCACCGCGATCAAATGTGCGCCGGGTAATGGCGCCGCTAACAGGATCGACCACCGGAACCGGTTACCGGCAGAGTCGGTCTGCATCCGGGAATTGCAGGGCCATCCTGTGTATAGGCTTAAATTGCGCTATTCTTCTCTACTGTGACAGGCGGGAGCCGCCGTCGACGGGGATCACTGCGCCCGAGACGTAGAACGCGTCGTCCGAAGCAGGAAGGCGATCACCGCCGCCTGCTCCTCCGGCGAGGAGACGCGCTCGAGCGGATTGGCGCGACCATCAGGCGTTGGTAGCTGCGTACGTGCAGCGCTCGAGTCATGTCGGTGGGGACCACGCCGGGCGCCACCGCATTCACGGTTATACCCTACAGGCCCTGCTCGCCGGCCTGCTGGAGCGTGAGATACGCGATCCCGGCCTTGGCCACCGAATAGCCTACCGTTCCGGGATAGCCCGTAAGCCCGAGGATCGAGCTGACATTAATGATCCGCCCGCCCGGCTGGCGCATCCGCGGCCGCAACTCGCGGGTCAGGCTGATGACTGCACGCAAGTTGATATCGATCAGCGGGAACAAAAGGCATCGTCAGTATCGGCGAGCGACTTCGAACCGCCAATGCCGGCATTGTTCACGAGGACGTCGAGCGTCTCGATCCTTGCGGCATCCAAGGCGGCCAGAACCCGCCCTGCGGCGTCGGGCATGGCCAGATCGCAGACGAGCGCCGTCTGGCCAAGGCCCGCAGCTGTGTCGTGCACTTTATCCAGAACATCCACTAGCAACACCCACGCCTCTTCCGAGCCAAGCCACGCCGCTGTTGCGGCACCGATCCCGCGCGCCGCGCCGGTGACGACGACAGTGTTTCTGACCGGAGCTTAGGCAAGGCTGCCTCCGTCGACCGTAAGCGCGGCGCCGATGGTGAAGCCCGCCGCATCGTCCAGCAGATAGCCGACAGCTGTCGCCACCTCGGACGGCAACCCCATTCGGCCCATCGGATGCGCAGCGATGATCTTCGTCCGGCGCTCGACCTGTGCCGCTTCTCCCCGGGCGAAGGCGACGCCGGCCTCGGCCAACGGCTGGCGATGGTTCCGGGGCAGACACAGTTTGCGCGGATATTTCTGCCGCGTGGTTCAGCGCCAGCGTGCGAGTCATCATCACAACCGCCGCCTTGGTCACCGAATAGATCGGCACGTCCTTCGAGGCCTGCAGACCAGCAGTCGAGCTGAAGAGCACCACCGATCCGCGGCCAAGCTCGCGCATCTGCGGGATGCAGCTTGCAGATTCGCCAAATGGCCCCGACGTTGAAGCTGAACATGGCTTCGTACCCTTCACGTCTATCAGCCGCTTCATCGCACCGTAATGCCAGCGGCCGCGACCAAGCCCTCAACCGGCCGGCCAAAGCTCTCGCGGGCGAGGTCGACCAGCCCTTCCAGCATCGCCGGATCGGTCACGTCGCAGACAACTCAACGGGCACCAGGACAGGCGGCCAGAGTTTGGTCCAGAGCCTCTTGCGACAGGTCAGCCAACACCAAATCCGCTCCACCCGCCGCCAGCAGTTTGGCACTGGCCGGGCCAAGCGCGCCACCCGCCGGTAATCAGCACCGTTTTTCCGGCAAAGGTCGTGTCAATCAAGATTGTAGTCCTCCTCCAAGATAAGAACTCCCACTGTACCCGCTCTGAAAGCGAATACCGGACAGCGGATGATCCGCGTCATTCCAAATCCATTGGTGACCGCCGCAACGGTCGAGGCGCAGGACGGCTTGCGCCGCCCCAAGAACACCGCACTCTACCGGCGTTCCTGTCTGAGAGTTTTCAGAGACATGAGGACGCACGCTCGGCGACCTGATGATGTGTGGCGAACCAAACGTCACCCTTTGCTTTGGCGCGTCGAATTAATTCTTCTACGATCCAGATCCGTGAGCGATATCCAATGACGTGTGGATGCAGAGTCAGCTGAAATAAATCGGCATCTTGATAGGCCCCTTCGAACTCCCGAATAAATACAGAAAGCACGTCGTCGACTGATAAATCTGGCCGTGAAGACCCATCGGGACTCATCCAAAGATAAGTGGCATCGTCTCGAATCCATTCGACCGGTATTTCAATCACTCCCGTGGGTTCCTCGTCTTCCAGCAGCTCATAGCAACTATCATCGGCCATAAGGGATGAGTCGTATGTCAATCCGGTTTCACGTATGATCCGTAGAGTTGCGTCGGAAAAATCCCAGGAAGGCGTTCGAATTCCCGTCGGGCGTTTGGAAGTGATTTTTTCAAGAGTGTCGGCACTCCTCATCATTAAAGAGCGCTCGCTCTCTGCGCTCAGTTCCGAGTTTAGCTCGTGTATCCAGCCGTGCATGCCAATTTCATGGCCTTCATCGACAACTGCGCGTTGCTCGTCTGGATACAACTGAGCGATCACAGCGGGAACGAAAAAACTCGCCGGAACGTCGTACTTTCTCAAGAGTTCCAAAGCCCGAGGCATCCCTCGTCGGCTCCCGTACTGACCCCAGGATAATCTGCTTAGCGATCGCCCTCCCCTGCGCAATTCGTTCGACTCATGATCGACGTCGAACGAGATGGCGAAGGCACAGCGTTTACCGCCGGGCCACATTGGTCTTAGTGCCTTGCCCGCTCTGACTTTGTTGATGCGCCGCCGCCAATGGCTTTCAGGCCATTCCCAGGGATTGAGTGCGGTCGAATTGGCCACCAGTTCCTCCTGAGCAGTGTCTGCATTGAATTCCGCCGAAAACTCAATGAGCGGAACGCGGCACCAGCTCAGCTGGCAGCCCCGCAAGCCGATCAGGCCGTCGCTTGAGTTTGCGCCTTGATTACGACAAGATGGCCCAACTCATTCAGATTTTCTCACTCTCGCGAACAAGCTCATCCATAACCGAGCGCACGGCGCTTTCTGCGATTGCAACAATCTCCTCCGCCTCAGCTTTGGTTGTAACCAGCGGCGGAGCAAAGCCCAAAATGTCCCCGTGCGGCATGGCCCGAGCGATAAGACCACGGTCACGGGCGGCCTTCGAGATTCGCGCACCTACCTTGAGCGCCGGATCGAAACGCTTCCGATTGTCGCGATCGGCAACGAACTCGATTGCGCCCATAAGACCGACGCCCCGCACTTCGCCGACGATCGGCAACTGCGCGAACCTCTCCTGCAACTGCGCCTGGAAAAACGCGCCGACGTCACGCGCATTGCCGGGGAGGTCTTCTTTCTCGACAATATCGAGGACCGCGTTGGCCGCGGCGGCGCCGATCGGATGACCAGAGTAGGTGTAGCCGTGCGAGAATGCCCCGACCTTGTCGGCTCCATCCTCCAGGACTTTATACACCTTCTCACCGACGATTGCCGCTGAAAGCGGGAAGTAGGCCGACGTCAAACCTTTAGCGATCGTGATGAGGTCTGGCTCGATGCCATAGTGCTGTGAGCCGAACATGGAACCGGTGCGGCCGAACCCTGTGATCACTTCATCGGCAATCAGCAGCACATCATGTTTTTTGAGGACCGTCTGTACCGCTTCCCAATAGCCTTCCGGCGGAGGCGTGATACCACCTGTGCCGAGGACGGGCTCGCCAATGAAGGCGCCGACGTTGTCCGGGCCGAGCCGCTCGATCAACTGATCAAGCTCGGCGGCGCGGCGAGCGGAGAATTCGCGCTCGGTTTCGCCCGGGGTTGCGCCCCAGTAATGATGTGGAACACCCGTGTGAACAATCTGCGGAAGTGGCAGGTCCATGTGGTCGTGATAAAAGCTCATGCCCGTCATCGAGCCCGACACGACGCTGCAGCCGTGATAGCCGCGTTCACGGGAGATGATCTTCTTTTTGGTCGGCTTGCCACGCAGGTTGTTGTAGTACCAAACAAGCTTGGCCTGGGTCTCGTTCGCATCCGAGCCGGACATGCCATAGAACACCTTGCTCATCTTGCCCGGCGCCATCTTCACAAGGCGATCGGAGAGGATCGCAAGCTCGTCGGTCGTGTGCGCCGCATAGGAGTGGTAATACGCCAAGCGATAGGCCTGACGCGAGATCGCATCGGCGACTTCCGTGCGGCCATACCCGACATTGACGCAGTATAGGCCGGCAAAGCCATCGATAAATTGGTTGCCATGCGCGTCCTGGATGCGGATCCCCTTCCCTGTCACCACGATCGTTGGGTCGCCGAGCTTGCCAGTGGCGAAATCTTTAAGCTGAGTGAAAGGATGCAAGACCGAGTTGCGGTCCTTTTCGGTGATCTCTTTGATGTTGATGGTCATTGAATGCTTCCTTTCAGGCCGCGATGTTGCCGATGCAGAGGTATTTGGGTTCGAGATATTCGATAAGACCGTGCCTTGAGCCCTCGCGACCAAGGCCGGATTGTTTCCAGCCGCCGAACGGAATGCCCGGCCCCGTAAATTTTGGAGTATTCACGGCAACCATGCCATATTCGAGCCGGTCGGAGAGCCGCATGGCTCGGTTGAGATCTTGGGTATAGACGTAGGCCGCAAGTCCCATCTCGGAATTGTTGGCTCGCGCGACCACCTCCCGTTCGTCGTCGAAGGGCAGGATTGCAGCGACAGGTCCAAACGTTTCGTCCTTCGCAATCACCATGTCATCGGTCACATTAGCAAGCACGGCCGGCGTGACGAAGTTCCCGCCAAGCGAATTGTGCTGTGCGCCTGCTACCATTCGAGCCCCGGCTGCTAGAGCCTCAGAAACCTGGTGCCTGCATTTGTCAGCACCAGACGTCTTTGTCATCGGACCGATGTCGACACCTGGCTCCAATCCGTGCCCGACCTTTAGTTTACTGGTGGCCTCGGCAAATTTTTCCGTAAAATGCTCGTAAATCTCTCGCTGCACATAAATCCGGTTTGCCGCGAGACAGTCCTGACCGGATGTCGCGAACTTGGCTGCCATGCAACCGGCGACCGCAGCGTTGATCGGCGCATCGCCGAAAAGGATGAAAGGAGCATTGCCGCCAAGTTCGAGCGAGACTTTCTTCACTGTCTTCGCGGATTGCTCGAGAAGGATTCTGCCGACCTCGGTGGAGCCCGTAAAAGAGAACGCACGCACGTGGGTATGCAACAACAGCCGTTTGGCAAGTGGCGGAGCTTCGCCCGTGATCACCTGAAACACGCCGGGCGGAATGCCAGCATCCCCGGCAAGGCGGGCAAGCGCGAGGGCCGACAGTGGCGTTTCGGGTGCCGGCTTTACAATCATTGTGCAGCCAGCGGCCAGTGCAGCTCCAGCCTTTCTGGTGATCATTGCCGCTGGGAAGTTCCATGGCGTAATGGCGACAGTCACCCCGATCGGCTGCAAATGCACGGCCAGCCTGCTTGCGGGGAGATGGCTGGGAATCGTTTCGCCGTAAGCCCGCTCCCCTTCCCCTGCAAACCAATCTAAAAAGCCGGCAGCGTATGAAACTTCGCCGCGGGCTTCAGCAATCGGTTTTCCTTGCTCGGCCGTTATGATGACAGCCAGGTCTTCGGCGCTCTCCCGCATGCCTGCCGCCCATTTCCGCAGATATGCACCACGCTGTAACGGAAGCATGTCGCGCCACTTGAGGAACGCTGCTCTTGCGCAATGGACCGCGTCGTCAACGTCGGCGTCTGCGCAAGCCGCAACTTGAGCGATCTCGTCACCGCTGGCAGGATCAAACACGGCAAGAGTATCTGATTTGGAGAGCCAGGCGCCGTTCAGATACGCATCACCACGCAAAAGGTCTGGCCGTTTGAGCCTGCGTAATGCCGTGATTGACGTACCCCTCATCTAAGACTCCAATGGTATGCTGATGCCTTTAGGTTATTGCTGCCACAGCGCCGATCGGCAGCGCAGTTGATGCCCCTTTAGCTGCATTCCTGCAAACAGCAGCCAATTCGCGTAGAATTGGACACGGCTCACAACTTCACTTGCCAGGAGGCTTAGCGACCGCGAGCGAAGGTCGCGCTGGTCGCCGGCATCGTCGGCGATGTCGGCTCCAACGCCCGCATCAAGGGCTTCAGGCAGGCCGTCGAAGGCAAGCTCGAAATCGTGGTGATGGTCAGCGCTGACTGGGATCGCGAAAAGGCGTTGACCGCCGCCACCGATATCCTCGCCGCCCATCCGGACCTCGCCGGCTTCTTCGCCGCCAACGACATCATGGCCCTTGGCGTCGAGCGCGCCGTGCGGACGTCGGGCAAGGACGTCAAGGTGATCGGCCTAGACGGCATTGTCGATGCGCTGAAGTCGATCGCATCAGGCGAACTCACCGCCACCGTCGCCCAATACCCCTATGTCGTCGGCGCCATGGGCGTCGAAGCCTGTGCGGTCGCGGCCAAGGGCAAGGAACTGCCGGCCAACGTGCCGGCACCTGTGCTGTTGATCAACAAGGACAATGCCGAAGCGTCGCTAAAGAATTTTCCGCGTCCCGGCGGCGACTATCCCGATCCCTTCCGCGAGATGCTGAAGTGAGCACACCTGCAGACAACGCGCCCGCCGCCCATTCGGCGGGTGCGGAGGAGAGCCGTCCCTCCCTGGCGGCTCTCCTCCTCGATCCCTCCTTCTGGGCCGACTGGGCATCCGTCGTCGGCCTGGTCGGCCTCGTCATCGTCTTCGGCATCGCCCAGCCGGTCTTTCTCAGCGTCGCCAATCTGCAGGCGCTGCTGCTGGCGGCTGCGATCCTGGTCGTGCTGTCGATCGGCCAGACCTTCGTCATCGCCACCTCGGGCATCGATCTGTCGTTGGCGGCAGCCGTCATGCTCGGCGCCATCATCCTCGGCCTCGTCAATGCCGCCGGCTACGGCATCTTCATCGCCTGCGTGCTCGCGGTTCTCGCCACCAGCGCGGTGGGCTTCCTCAACGGGCTGATCATCACGGCAGGCAAAATCCCCGATTTCGTGGTGACGCTCGGCACGCTGTCGGGCATCACTGGCCTTGGCCTCATCCTGTCGGGCGGTGAACCGACCATGGTCGGCTCGACCTTCCTGCTCAGGCTCGCTTCCGGCTCGTTCGGACCGTTCAGCTATCCCGTATGGGTGGCGATCGCAGCCGTCATCGTCGCCCATATCGCGCTCTACCACACGCGTTTCGGCGTGCATCTGCTTGCCACCGGGGGCCAGGCCGAAAGTGCCGGCGCGCTCGGCATCCGCACCAACCGGGTCAAGATCGCCGCCTATACGATTTCCGGTCTCTGCGCCGGTGTCGCGGCCATTCTCCTGGTCGCCCGCATCGGCTCGGCCGAACCGCAGATCAACACCAGCCTGCTCTTGAATTCGGTGGCGGCGGTGGTGCTGGGCGGCGTCAGCCTGTTCGGCGGCCGCGCCAGCATTCTTGGGCCCGCCATCGGCGCGCTGATGCTCACGGCACTCGTCAATGGCCTGACCTTGCTCAATGTGTCGGCTTTCTACCAACCGCTTGCCGTGGGAGCCATCGTGGTGCTGGCGGCGCTGATCATGCGGTATCAGAAATGAGCGCTCCCCATCACATCCCCGCCGCTGAGGCGATCATCGCCTGCGAAGGGCTGAGCAAGCATTTCGGCGGCATCCGCGCCTTCACCGACGTCGCCTTCCAGGCCCGCCGCGGCGAGGTCACCGCCGTGATCGGCGACAATGGCGCCGGCAAGTCGACGCTGGTCCGCAGCCTGGTCGGCGTGCATCAGCCCGACGCCGGCGATCTGTTCTTCGACGGCCGGGCGCGGCCCTTCGCCAATCCCGACGAGGCGCGCAAGGCCGGCATCGAGACCGTGCACCAGAACCTGGCGCTGATCGACGAACTGACGGTCGCGCAGAACCTGTTCCTCAACCGCGAGATCGTGCGCCGCATCGGTCCCTTCGCTTTCCTCGACCGCAAGGCGATGAAACGCGAGGCCCGTTCCATGCTGTCGCGCCTGTCGATCAACGTGCCGTCGATCAACCAGCGTGTGCGGCGCCTGTCGGGCGGCCAGCGGCAGGCGATCTCGATCTGCCGCGCTGTCGGCTCCGGCGCCAAGCTGGTGGTGATGGACGAACCGACGGCGGCGCTCGGCGTGCAGGAGACGGCCAATGTCGAGGCGCTGATCCGACGCCTGCGCGAGCAGTCGGTCTCAGTCATCCTGGTCAGCCACAATTTCGATCAGGTCCGCCGCCTGTCCGACCAGATCTGGGTGATGCGGGCGGGAAAGATGGCGGCGACCGTGCGCGCCTCGGAGACATCAGGCAACGAGCTCGTCGCGCTGGTCACCGGCGCGGCATAGTCCTGCAGCATCAGACCTGAAATCAAAGGGAGTTTGCCGGTGGCACCAATTCGTGTCGGACTTATAGGTCTTGGAGAGGTCGCCCAGTCGATCCATCTGCCGGTGCTGAGCGATCAGCGCGAGCGCTGGGTGATCGCGGGCGTGTACGACGTGTCGCCCAGCCTGGTGGCGCTGTGCACCTCGCAACACCTGACGGCAAGAACCTTCGAGACGGCCGAGGCGCTAATAGCGTCACCCGACATCGACGCGGTGTTCGTGCTGTCATCCGACGACACCCACAGCCGCTTCGTGCACGCGGCGATTGCTGCCAACAAACATATCCTGCTGGAAAAGCCTGCCTGTCTGACGGTGCGCGAGATCGACGATCTGCTGGCGCTGATGCCGAGTTACGACAAGACCCTGTTCGTCGGCTATATGCGCCGCTACGCGCCGGCCTATCTGGCCGCCAGGGACGAGCTGCCGGCCTTCGCCGACATCACCCATGTCCGCATCTTCGACCTGATCTCGGAGGGCCGGCATTTCCTCAAGAAGAGCCAGAACGTCCTCTATCCCAACGACATAGACCCGGCCCTGCTGGCGCGTGGCGCCAAGGAGCGCGACGCGCTGATCCGCGAAGTCGTCGGTGCCGACGCGCCGGCCGACCTGGTGCGCGCCTATCGCGGGCTGACGGCGCTTTCCTCGCACCACATTTCAGCGATGCGCGGGCTGATCGGCGAGCCGGCGCGCGTGCTGGCCGCGCACCGCACCAATGGCGGCGCCAACACATCGGTCACCTTCGACTATGGCCATTTCGCTTGTCTCTACGACGCGGTGGTCGACGATCTCGGCCTGTTCGACGCAATGATCGAGGTGCGCTCCAACACCAGGCGCGTGCGCATCATCTACGACACGCCCTACATCCGCAGCCTGCCGACGCGGCTGGAGGTCACCGATGCCGGCC
>NZ_RZRR01000600.1:0-3559 GCF_003998555.1 Mesorhizobium sp. M7A.F.Ca.CA.002.09.1.1
GGATCGGTCCTGCGCGGTGACCTGGGCACCGAGGTTCTGTCGAACCGGCCGGTGCTGGACGTGGTGATCGAGCAGCTTCCGTTCACGCTGGCGCTGGTGGTCGGCGGCATCACCTGGTCGGTGGCGCTTGGCATCCCGCTTGGCTGTATCGCCGCGGTGCGCCGAGGCGGCTTTGTCGATCAGGTGATCGGGGTTCTTTCGGTGGCGATGATCGCGGTGCCGTCCTTCGTCGTCGCCATCTATTCGCTGCTGGTGTTCGCGGTCGCACTGCAATGGCTGCCGGCGATCGGCGCCGGCGAACCGGGCGACCTCGCCAGCCGGCTCCAGCACCTCATCCTGCCGTCGCTGGCGGTCGGGCTTGGCTGGATCGGCTACATCTCGCGCATGGTGCGCGCCTCGATGCTGGAGACGCTGGAGGCCAGCCATATCCGCACGGCGCGCGCCTTCGGCCTGACAGAGCACCGGATCGTCTACACCTACGCGCTGCGCATTGCCGTGCTGCCCACGATCACCCTGCTCGGCGTCGGCATCGGCCACATGCTGTCGTCTTCCGTTTTCGCCGAAATCGTCTTCGCCCGCCCCGGCATCGGCAAGCTGGTCTATGAGGCGATCTCGGTGCGCAACTACCCCATCGTCTCCGGAGCCGTGCTGGTCACCACGGTCTTCTTCGTCCTCGTCAACGTAGCGGCCGACATTCTGGTCGGTATCTTGGATCCCCGTGTCAGATCAAGTTTCAACTGAGCTGTCTTCCGGCGGCAGCCGGTTGTCCGGATTGTGGCGCACCGTGCGCGGCATCATGCGCGAGCCGCTCGGCGCCGTCGGCCTGACGCTGGTGACGCTGGTGGTGCTGTCGGCGGTGTTTGCCAGCGCGCTGACCAGCTATGCGCCGAGCAAGATATCGCCGGCCGAACGCTTCGCTTCGCCGAGCCTGCTGCATCTGCTCGGCACCGACCACCTCGGCCGTGATCTTCTGACCCGGGTGCTCTATGGCGGGCGCGTCGCGCTCTTGATCGCGCTGGGCGCGACAGCGGTGTCGCTGGTCGTCGGCGTGGTGCTCGGGCTGATCGCCGGCTATGGGCCGCGCTGGCTCGACAATGTGCTGCTGCTGATCTTCGACGCCGTGAAGAGCTTTCCCACCGTCATGCTGGCGCTGACGCTGGTCACCCTGTTCGGCCCCTCGCTCTATGCGGTGGTGCTGGTGGTGATGCTGGTCAATGTGCCGGGCTATGCCCGCATCATCAGGACGCAGACGCTGGTGCTGAAGTCGGCCGAACATGTCATGGCGGCGCGCTCGATGGGCGCCAGTGCCGGCCGTATCCTGCGCGTCCATATCCTGCCCAACATCATCGGCCCGATCCTGATCCTGATATCGATGGACATTCCCGTGGTGGTGGCGATCGAGGCCGGCATGAGCTTCCTCGGGCTCGGCGTGCGGCCGCCAACGCCGAGCTGGGGCGCGATCCTCAATGACGGCTTTGCCAACATCCGCGATTCCTACTGGATCGTGATTGCCGGCGGCCTGCCCATCGTGCTGACCACACTCGGCTTCACCTTCTTCGGCGAGACGCTGCGCGACCTCTTCGATCCCCGGCTGAAGGGGCGGTCATGACGGTTCTCGCGATCAAGGATCTGAGCGTCGCCTTCCACACCGAGAGTGGGCGACTGGAGGCGCTGAAGCAGGTGAGTTTTTCCGTGCCGGCCAACCGCAGCGTTGGCGTGGTCGGCGAATCCGGCTGCGGGAAGTCGACGCTCATCAACGCCATTCTCGGCCTGCTCGCCGACAATGGCGAGATATTATCGGGCGACATCATCTTCGAGGGCGACAAGAACCTTGCCCGGCTCGACCCCACCGCGATGCGCGGCCTGCGCGGGCAAAGGATCGCCACCGTTTTCCAGGACCCGATGGGTGCGCTCAACCCGGTGCTGTCGGTGGGGCGGCAGATGCGCGACATCCAGTATCGCTCGGGTCTGTCGAAGCGGGACAAGGATGCGCGCTCGGTCGCCATGCTGCGCAAGGTTCGCATTCCCGATCCGGAAAGCCGGCTGACGCAGTTTCCGCACGAATTCTCCGGCGGCATGAAGCAGCGCATCGCCATCGCCATGGCGCTGATGATGGAGCCAGCGCTGCTGATCGCCGACGAGCCGACCACGGCGCTCGATGCGACGCTGGAGGTGGCCACCATCGAACTGCTCAAGGATCTGCAGCGCGACATCGGCTGCTCGGTGCTGTTCATCTCGCATCATCTGGGCGTGATCGCCGAACTCTGCGACGAGATGATCGTGATGTATGCCGGCGAGGTGGTGGAAAGCGGCACGACCCGCGAGATCTTCCACGACGCCCGCCATCCCTACACGCAGAAGCTGCTGGCCTGCGATCCCGCCCGGCTGTCGCAGCGTGTGCCCCGGCTGCCGACGATTGCCGGGACCTTGCCGGACCTGCGCCGCCGACCAAGCGGCTGCGTCTTCCAGCCGCGCTGCGATCGCGCCGACGCCCAATGCCTGACGACGCCTCCCAACGCCCCTGTCGGCGGATCTCATATCGCCCATTGCTGGCACGCGGACGTTCCACTGGGGGCCATGAGCGCATGAACGAAGACCTGCTCCGTGTCAGCGACCTGCGCGTCTCGTTTCGGGTTGGCGGCCTGTCCGCCAGGCTCGCGGGGCGGGCCACCGAAATCGAAGCGGTCTCCGGCGTCAGCTTCACGCTTCAACGAGGCAGCACCTTCGCGCTGGTCGGCGAATCCGGCTCGGGCAAGACGACGCTGGCGCGCACCCTCAACGGTCTTCAGCCGGTGAAAGCAGGCACGATCGTGTTCGAAGGACAGGAACTGCAAGGCCTGTCCAACGCCGCGATGAAACCGGTGCGGCGGCGCATGCCGATGATGTTCCAGGATCCGGTCGGATCGCTGTCGCCGCGGCTCAGCGTGCGCTCGCTGCTGTCGGAGCCTTTCGTCATCCACGGTTTGTCGGATCGCGATCTCAACGCTGAAGTCACACGGCTTCTTGCGCTGGTCGGTCTGCCGCGCGATTTCGCCGACCGCTACCCGCACCAGCTATCCGGCGGCCAGGCGCGCCGCGTCGGCGTTGCGCGGGCGATCGCGCTGGACCCGGTGCTGGTCGTCGCCGACGAGCCGACCGCCGGCCTCGACGTCTCCGTGCAGGGAGAGGTGCTGAACCTGCTCAACGACCTGCGCGACCGCATGGGCCTGTCGATGCTGATCATCACCCACAATCTGCATGTCGTGCGCCAGATCGCCGACCGCATGGCGGTGATGTATCTCGGACGCTTCGTCGAGCAGGGCGAAACCGAAGCGATCTTCCGTGCCCCGCATCATCCCTATACGGCGGCCCTTCTGTCCGCCAACCCCGAGCCCGATCCAGATCGGGTGCACCAGCGCATCACGCTGCCGGCTGACGTTCCGTCCTTGCTGGCGCGCCCCTCAGGCTGCGAGTTTCACACACGCTGCCCGCAGGCCGAGGGCCGTTGCGCGCTGGATGTCCCCGTCCCGGCCTCGGTCGGCGACAGCCGTCTAACCTGCCATTTCCCGCTGAACACATA
>NZ_RZRR01000601.1:0-3538 GCF_003998555.1 Mesorhizobium sp. M7A.F.Ca.CA.002.09.1.1
GGCATGCGAAATGCTCCAGCCGGATAAAGGCGATGTAGTCGGCGACATCGATCAGCCTCAGTTCGCCCACCACCTGCTCGATGGCGCTGGCGACGATGATCTCGCGGGATTTTGCGTGCGGTTGCCGGTTCATGAAATCTGTCTGCGCTCAGCCTTTTTCGAGTAGACGATCCGCACCAGTTCGGCGACGGCCTGGTAGAATTGTGACGGGATCACATTATCGACCGAAACTTGCTTGTACATGGAGCGGGCGAGCGCCACGTCCTCGAAGATCGGGATGTTGTGTTCCCGCGCGATCTCGCGGATCTTGAGCGCCACCAGATCCTGGCCCTTGGCCAGCACCATGGGCGCCGAGTCCTCGTCGCGCACATATTTCAGCGCGATCGAGAAGTGCGTCGGGTTGGCGATGATCAGCGTCGCGCGCGGCACCGCCGTCATCATCCGTTTGCGCGCCCGGTCGCGCGCCAGCGAGCGCAGCCGCGACTTGACGATCGGGTCGCCCTCGGACTGTTTGAACTCGTCCTTGACCTCCTGCTTGCTCATGCGCAGATCCTGCTTCCAGTGGAAGCGCGACCAGACGATGTCGACTGCCGCGATCAGCCCCATGACGAAGACGATCGCCACCAGGATGTCGACGGCGATGCCGCGGATGACGAGACCGAAGGCGACCGGATTGGTGATCATCCCGGCGAGCAGCTTGCGGTGGTCTTCCGACAGGGTGAAGCTCAGCACGACGATGGCAAACCCGACCTTGCCGAGTGACTTCAGGAACTCGACCCAACCCTGGATGCCGAACAGCCTGTTCCAACCCTTGGCGATCGAAATACGCGAGAGTTGCGGCCGGACCCGCTCGCCTACGAATTGCGGCATGTTCTGGAACACCGAGGCGCCGACGCCGGCGACGGTCAGCAGCACCATCAAGCTCAGGACGGCGCGGCCGACCTCGAGCAGGACGATCTTGTAAAGCGCGATGACGTCGGTCTCCGTGTCCATCGGCCAGGCTTCCGGCTTCTCCAGGAACATCGACAGGAACATGCCGAGATCGATGATCGCATCCTTGGCGTAGAAGACGGTGAACACCAGTATGGCAACGAACGAGGCAAAGAGCGCTGTCTCCCGCGAATGGGGCAGCTTGCCCTGTTCGATGGTGTCGCGGATCTTCTTTTCCGTCGCCTCTTCGGTTTTCGAATCCTTGTCGACCGCGTCAGCCATGGCGCGGTCCTAGGCGGCGTCTTGGGTCGAGGGGAGTTCGAAGGCGCCTTCGCGCGACAGCCGGATCGTCGTCGTCACGATCGTCTTGCGGGCCGCCATGATATCGGCGAGGGGGATCCCGTCCGAGCCCTGCCCGAGCTCGGCTTCGATCATGCGCCGCGAGCGGGCGCCGATGGCCGACAGCACCGATTCTGCAAGGGCGGCCGACGTGCCACGCAAGGCCAGCGTGACCAGCTCCGTCGATAGCCCGTCGAACAGCAGCACCCGCGCTTTCTGGGTGAGCAGCGGCAGATCGTCGAAAGCAAACAGCCGGGCTCGCACGCCGTCGAGATCAGGCGTGCCGGCGGCTTCCAGATCCTGCATCACCTCCTCGAGCAGCGGCTTGTCGAGTTCGTTGAGGACGCTGGCGACACGCGCCTGTCCGGCCGAGGTATCCTTGGTCGAGGTTTCGGCCAGCACACTGGTGCGCAGCCGGTTTTCGACGATCCTGGCGGCAGCGTCGGGAACATTGGCCATCGTCACCATGCGCTTGATGATTTCTCCACGCATCGGCTTGGTCAGTGTCAGCAGCACGCTCGCCGCCACCTGCGGCGCCAGCTTCGACAACACCATGGCCGCTGTCTGCGGATGCTCACCGGCCAGGAAGGCGCCAAGCCGCGCCGGTTCGAGCTTTTCGAGCTCGGGCCAGATCGGCGGCGGGCCTTCCGGTGCGACCTCGAATTTCCTGTCGCCCATGATCGCGCTCATCTCTTCGGGCGAGAGCGATTCGTTGAGGATGGTGTCCATCCTGTCGGCGGAATCGAGCAATCCCGCCCCTTCGGTGAATTCGGCCTCGAACTCAGCGACAATGCGCTCAAGATCGCTTTGCGGAATCGTCCGCAGCAGCCGGGCGCCCTCGATCAGGGCCTTCAGTTCTTCCTGCTTGAAGAATTTCAGCAGGCGGCTGGCCGACGGCTTGCCCATCGCCACAAGTATGGCGGCCGCCTTCTGCGCGCGGGTCAAGGTCACCGGCGTCGTCATGCCACTCGCCTCCGCTGCCACCGGCAAGCCCCGCAAACCATGTCTAGGCGCCCTTCGTGCCGGCGATGATTTCGGTCAGCCTGATGCCGAAGCGCGAAGGATCGCTTTCCAGAACGGTTATCTCGCCGCGCGCGATCTTTCGGCCGTTGACCACGACGTCGACAGGTTCGCCGATGCGGCGATTGAGCGCCACGGTCGACCCTTTTTGCAGCGCCATCAGATCGGAGACCGGCATCTCGGTGCTGCCGAGGATGATCTGGACATCGACGGGGATGTTCATGATCACGCTCGAATTGGCCGATGAGGCCGCCCTGAACGCCGCATCGGGACGTTGCTCCTCTTCATGCAGGACCCCGCGCAACTCTTCGATGGCACGGTCGAGTTGCTCGTCCGGCTGGTCGAGGTCGGCTTCCGCCTTGGTTTTGGCCATGATCGTCTCCAAATGCTCAGGCGCGTCCGGCGGCAGCCGGCATCAGCCCGTCGATAAAGTCCTGCCCGGCATCGTAAGGTTGCCTGATCCGGACGGTGTAATTCTGTCCCAGTTTGCCGAACTCGCATACGAACAGCGTCTTGCCCCGTGCGCTGAGACGCGCCTGGGACTGGGCCGTTTCCTCGAATTCGATGACGTCGCCGATTTCGAAACCGGCGAGGTCGCCGAGCGTCAGCCGCGCCAGCGGCATCGTGGCCTCGAGCGCCACGGTGGAGCGCATCACCTCTTCCGAAAAGCGGGCGCGCCAGCTGGGGCCGTGATCGTCGTCGCTGACAGGCACGGCTCCGTCGCGGCTGGCCAGCACGACGCGCTGCGGCATCGTCACCGTCACGGTGCCACTGTCGGCCGGCGTCGAGATGCCAAGCACGATGCGGATTGCCGCGCCATCGCGCAGCACGTACCGCTTCGCCTCGGTGCCCGACATTGCCCGCGGCGCGGGCAGGCGCAGGTCGAGCGAACGCTTTCCCGATCCGTTGAGGGCCTGTGCGACCTGCTGGAACACCATGGTCGAAACATCGATTTCGATTTGCGACAGATCGCGTTCGATCGGCGATGCCGGCAGATCCGGGTCGCCGCCGAACAGCGTGCAGACCATGATGGCGATCGCCGGAGCATCGATTACCAGGGTCATCGCATCGGAGGACGCCGACGAGCCGATCACGGTCATCGCAAACGTGTCGCCGGCACGCGAACGCGCCTCGGGAACGCGGCTGACCTCGATCGCTTTGAGATCGACGACGACCGGAACGCCAAACTCGCTGGTCAGGGTTTTCTGCAGCAGCGGCACGGCGCGTTCGGCCATGGCGCGGCCTGCGT
>NZ_RZRR01000602.1:0-3538 GCF_003998555.1 Mesorhizobium sp. M7A.F.Ca.CA.002.09.1.1
GGCGAAACCGTGCTGGCCGAATTCGGCGGTGTCGCCGGCACACCCCTCGTGCGGATTTCCTGAGCCGTGGGCACGCAGTATAAGAAGTTCGAGGCCCATGCCAGCGGCGGTCCGCGCATCCGCGAGATCCCGATGCGCATGGTGCTGCCCAACCTCGTCACCGTGCTTGCCATCTGCGCCGGTCTGTCGGGCATCCGCTTCGGCTTCGAAGGCCGCTTCGAGCCGGCCGTGGTGATGGTGCTGCTGGCCGCTTTCCTCGACGGCATTGATGGCCGCTTGGCGCGGATGCTGAAGGCAACCTCCAAATTCGGCGCCCAGATGGATTCGCTGGCCGACATCGTCAATTTCGGCGTCGCCCCGGCTTTGGTGCTTTATGCCTTCCTGCTCGACCGTGCCGGCTCGCCGGGCTGGATTGCGGCCTTGCTGTTCGCCATCGCCTGCGGGCTAAGGCTCGCCCGCTTCAACGTGCTCGACGACGAGAAGGCCGACCGCCCGATATGGCAGTCCGAATATTTCGTCGGCGTGCCGGCGCCGGCTGGTGCTGTGCTGGTGATGCTGCCGCTCTATCTCTATTTCCTGCGCACAGGGCTGGAGCCCAGTCGTCCAGCGGCCTTCGTCGCCACCGGCTTTACCATACTGGTCGCCTTCCTGCTGGTCAGCCGGCTGCCGGTCTATTCCGGCAAGAGCCTGAAAATCCCGGGCGACAGGGTGTTGCCGATCATCCTGGGTGTCGTGCTCTACGTACTGCTGCTGATGACCTACCCCTGGTACACGCTGACCGCTTCGGTTGCCGGCTACCTGATCTTCCTGCCGTTCAGTGTGCGCGCCTATTCGAAACGCGCCAAGCTGGAGGGCGAGAAGGTACCGCCTTCGGATATAGGTTAGAAGGTCGGCGGAAGTGCTTGATCCGACTCAGGCCGCGACGCCGAGCCCCAGCCTGTCGATCGCCAGCTTTCGGGTCGAGACATAGTCG
The DNA here is from genome assembly GCF_003998555.1 of Mesorhizobium sp. M7A.F.Ca.CA.002.09.1.1. Classification (NCBI taxonomy): domain Bacteria; kingdom Pseudomonadati; phylum Pseudomonadota; class Alphaproteobacteria; order Hyphomicrobiales; family Phyllobacteriaceae; genus Mesorhizobium; species Mesorhizobium sp. M7A.F.Ca.CA.002.09.1.1. The sequence continues at coordinate 974 of NZ_RZRR01000602.1, forward strand.
GTCTTGCCCGAACCCAGCACCGGGATTTCCTCGACCTTGACGATGTCGTTGGGCACCATCAGTTCGGCGGCGCCCGCTTGTTTGCCGAATCTGCGCAACTCGTCGGGATTGGCGTCGTCGGCGGTGGTGACCAGCACAATGCGCTCGCCGCGCCTCTTGTCCGGCACCGCTACCGCCGCATGGCGTTCTTCCGGCCACAACGACTGCACCAGCATCTCGACAGCACCCAGCGACACCATCTCGCCGGCGATCTTGGCGAAGCGCTTGGCGCGGCCGCGAATGGTGATGAAGCCTTCGCGGTCGACAGCGACGATGTCGCCGGTGTCGTGCCAGCCCGTCAGCGGCTGCAATTCACCGGGGCGGTCCGATGTCATATAGCCCATCATCAGGTTCGGTCCGTCGAGCCACAATTGGCCGGCATCGGAAATGCCTTCGATCGGCTCAAGCTTCATGCGCATGGCCGGCAGCAGCCGCCCGACGGTACCGTCGCGGCCATGGATTGCCGTGTTGACGGCAACCACCGGCGCCGCCTCTGTCAGCCCGAACCCTTCGATGATCTCGGCCTGGAAGCGTTCGCGATAGACGCGGCGGGTTTCCGGCTTCACCGCCTCGGCGCCGGCAACGACGAAGCGCAGGCTGGAAAAATCGCCGTCCTTGGCGGTACGCGCATAGTTGGCGAGGAACGTGTCGGTGCCGAACATAATGGTCGGTTTCCCCTTGCGCGCAACCTCGGGGATGATCTTGTAGTGCAGCGGCGAGGGGTAGAGGAACAGTTTTACCCCGGTGACCAGCGGCAGGATGGTGCCGCCCGTCAGGCCGAACGAATGGAACACCGGCAGCACGTTGAGCAGGATGTCGGCGGGCGAGATGGTGATGCGCGCCTCAGCCTGCATGGCGTTGGCGTAAAGGTTCTTGTGCGACAGCACGACTGCCTTCGGCGTGCCTTCCGAGCCCGAGGTGAACAGGATCACCGCCGGCTTGGCCGCGTCCTGTCGCTGCAGCGGCCAGCGCCACAGCAAGGCGGCGGCAAGCTTGTCCAGCGCGGTGACGCTCTCCCGCACATCCTCGAGCCAGAGAAGCCTGGCGCCGCCCTTTTCGACCGCCGCGACGATATCGGCAAGGTCGGCCTTCTCGACGAACGCGCGGGACGAAATCACGGTCCTTATCACCGCCGTGCGCACGGCCGCGGTGACGCTCGCCGGCCCGGCCGTGTAGTTGATCATCGCCGCCACCCGGCCGGCCGACAGAAGGCCGGTGAGCGACAGCACGACGCCATTGGCATTGGGCAGCATCACGCCGACTGCCTCGCCCGGAGCCGTTACCGCCTCGAAGCGCCTGCCCAGGACGCGGGCGCCGATGAACAGCTTGCGGTAGCTCAGCGCGCCGGAGATCACGTCCTCGATGATGATATGCGAAGCGCCGACGCGGTCGGCGGCATCGCGCATGGCCAGGAACAGGCCACGATCGAGGTTGGTGCCGAAGAGCCGCGCCTCGGCGACACGGTCGAACAGCGCGTTGGTGTTCGAGGCCTGCTCGGGGTTGCGCGCCACCAACTCAGTGATGGTCATCGGCTCCAGCACGCTGATCGACAGTTGCGGAAACCAGTGTCGTGGCGCCTTGTCCCCAGGCGTCAACGACACCGGCAGGCTGCGCGCGCCGCCGACGAAGATCGGCACGATCTTGGCATCGGCCTGCATGGCGATGCGGGTGACGGCACGAAACAACCGAAACGTCTTGACGTCGGGCTCGACTGCATCCGGCAGATAGACAGCGAGCCGGCCCTTGCCCTTCAGCACCCGCACCAGCCGGCGGCTGACGAAGACATGTTCGGCGTTGAAGGCGATGGTACGGCCAAGCTCGCGCCAAGGTTCGAGCCACGGCGAGCGCGCCGAGACCTCATCGAGAATATGCAGCGTGTCTTCCGGCAGCAGCGACAGCATCAGCGCCGGCTCGAAGCGCGATTGATGAGAGATGACGTAGATGACTGGGGCCTGCGCCTTGCGGGCGATCCTGATGCGGCTGTCTCCGATCCGGTAGGCAAGCTTGAACGGGACATAGAGCAGCGCCTGGGTGAAGCGTAGGCCGAGGCGGAATTTTTCCGCCACGCCAATCAGGAGCCAGGCCAGAACAAGACCCGCAAGCAGCGCCAGTGTCAGGATCATGCCGCGTCTCTCCCAACGTTTTTAGCATCTCGGCTCTTTGCGGCCGTGTCGGCCAGAACCTAGACGATGTGGGAGCAAGGTCAATGCGGAGCTTTTGCTTCCCTTGGTGCGGGAAGCTGCTTCTCACGCCGCCTGCAGCCGTCCACTGATGAAACGAAATTCCTGCGTCTTGCCGCCATAGCCGTAAGCGGCTGCCGGCACTTCATGCACGAAGGCGTAGCTCTCCTCGTGCACGCCGCCCAGCAGACGGCCGAAGGCTGCGAAGATCGCCTTCAGATAGGCCTCCAGCTCAAGCTTGGTGTTGGTGCCGTCGACCACCTTGATATCAAGCCAGAACGTGTTGGTGCCGTGCTCGGCCAGCGAATTGCCGCCGGCGAACCAGTGCTGCGGATCGACATAGGAC
>NZ_RZRR01000603.1:0-3532 GCF_003998555.1 Mesorhizobium sp. M7A.F.Ca.CA.002.09.1.1
CCAAGGCAAAGGACGTCGTGAAGGTCTTCTGCCGTGAAACCGGCATTGAGCCGCCGAAGGTCATCCCCAGCCCGAAAGGTGCGCGCGTGCTGTTCTGGCGGCCGCAGGCAGGCAAAAAGTCAAGACGGTCAAAGTGGTCGAACCACGTCAGTCACTCAAGCGGCACAGCCGGAAATATGCCGAAGGCCAGCTCGACGAAGCCGGCAGCTTCTATTTCCATGGCCCTGAGAATGCGATGAATCTCAGGGCTCACAATCTGATGATCTTCGCTCAGATCGCCGAGGGCATAGATGACAAGACCTGGGAGTTTCATTTGCGCACCGGCGACTATTCCAAATGGTTTCGACATCAGATCAGGGACAAGGACCTGGCGCGCGAAACCGCCGAGGCGGAAGAGGACAAGACCCTGTCGGCGGAGGAGAGCCGCAAGCGGGTGCTTGATGCCGTGCGCCGCCGTTACACGGCTCCCGCCACAGCCCCGGAGTGACACGCGAGAGCCAAGGCAATCAAGCCAGCGCTGCATGCGAAATTCTTCAGTCAGGCAACGCCGCCACCGCGACAATTTCAACGACGATGTCGGCTTGCGCAAGCGCTGCAACTCCGATCACCTCCGAAGGCGGCGGGTTGTTATAGCTGCAGTGCTTCGGGCAATGCTCGGCAAAGAACTCGTCCAGTACGTCGAGACGAAAATTGGGTGAACTCAGAACGCCGCCATCGGGAAATGGCCCCTTGATGAAGAAGGTCAGCCGGATGAGATAGTCGAGCGCGCTGCCGAGTTCTTCCAGATCTGATTTGATGTTCGCCAGAATTGCACGCCACTGTGCCGCCGCATCGCCAGTGAATCCCCCTCCTCTCTTTCCGGTCGGATCATAATTTTCGGCGGTTGCCGTATTTCCGCAAAGGTAGACAAATCCCTTTGCTCCGGAGACGACCGTGCCTTTTCCCCACGGCATCAACTTTCCGTTTTTGAATTTCTTATGGGTTACGAGTTCCATGCTTCGTCCAGAACTCTTGATCGTCAGCCTATCAAATCGTCTATTCTGATCGGCAGATCGCGAATGCGCTTGCCGGTGGCATGATAGACGGCACTCGCCACGGCAGCAGCCGTTCCGACATTGCCGAGTTCGCCCAAACCCTTGACGCCGGCAGGGTTGACCTGATGGTCGATTTCGGGGACCAGGATAACGTCGACCTGTTTGATGTCGGCGTTGACCGGTACGAGATAGTCCTGCAGGTCGCGGTTGACGTAGCGCGCGTGTCGCTGATCGATTTCCGTCGCCTCGTGCAACGCCTGGCCGATACCCCAGATCATGCCACCCATCAGCTGGCTGCGCGCGGTGCGCGTGTTCATGATGCGCCCGGCGGCGAAGGCCCCGACGATGCGCGGGGCCCGGATTTCGCGTGTATAGCTGTTGATGCGCACTTCGACGAACTCGGCGCCAAAGGCATATTTGACCGAATCTTCGTCGTTCTCTCCACCATGAAATTCCGACTGTCCGGCATAGAGTTTGCTGAGGGCTTCAGGCGAAGAACCCTTCGGCGCAAACTCGGCATATTCCTCGATGGCGCCGACTTGCATAGCCTTGAAGACATCAGCCAGCTTTGCGGATTTGCCGGTCTCGGTGACGACCTCTTCGTCCTTCAAGTCCAGCTTCGCATTGCCCGAACCGGCCAGCGGAGCCCCCCTGCCCGCAGCGGCGGCGAACAGCTTTTCGCGTATCGCGTCGCAGGCTTTCATGACCGCCGAGCAGACACTGGCGGTCGAGATCGATCCGCCCGACACGGGAGCCGGCGGCAAGGCACTGTCGCCCATCTCGACGCTGATCTTGTCCATGCCGATGCCCAGTCTTTCGGCCGCCATCTGGCCGGCAATGGTGCGAACGCCGGTGCCGATTTCATGCGAGCCGCACTGGATCCGAACCTCGCCGTCGGCGGTGAGACGAACCCGGGCCGCGCAGGGCGCGGCGGCAGTCGGATAGATCGCCGTCGCACAGCCCATCCCGACCAGCCAGTCGCCGTCGCGCATCGAGCCGACCTTGGGATCGCGCTTCGACCAGCCAAAGGCCTCCGACGCCTGGTCGTAGCACTTGATGAGTGAGCGGCTGGAAAATGGCTTGCCTCCGATGGGCTCCTTCTCCGGTTCATTGATGCGACGAAACTCGACAGGATCCATGCCGAGGGCCACGGCCATTTCGTCCATGGCGTTTTCCAGCGCGTAGACATAAGGCGTCTCCGGCGGCGATCGCATGTAGCCAGGCGTGTTGCGGTCGGCATGAACCAGCGAAACATGCGTCAGAACGGCGCCGTAATTGTACATGCGCGCGGTGGCGGACGTGCCGCCGACGACATAAGGGTCGGGGCGTGACGTCACCTCCCAGGCCTCATGTCCGAACGCCGTGATGCGGCCGTCCTTGCCGGCGCCCATGCGGATCCGATGCCGCGTTTCGGCGCGATAGGTCTGCGTACCGAAGGCTTGCATGCGATTGACGACGCAACGAACCGGGCGGCCAATGCGTCGCGCCGCGACGGCAACGATAGCGGTGCGTGCCGTCATCGGCCCCTTGGAGCCGAAGGCGCCGCCGATATAGGGACTGACGATCCGCACATTGGCCGGATCGAGCTTCAGCTGGCGTGCCAGTTCCACCTTCCAGCCGGTAACGTTCTGGCTGGGCTCGTGTATGGTCAACTGGTCGCCTTGCCATATTGCGGTGGTCGAAAACAGTTCGATCGGATTGTGATGCTGGGTCGGTGTCGAATATTTTTCGTCGATCTTTACCGTCGCATCCGCCCAGGCGGCATCGAAATCACCGGCCTTCGCATCCTCCTTGAACATAGGGTTTTTGCCGGCAGCCGGCTCCATCTTCACGCCCTTGGAATCAAAGCTGGCGGCGGGCCGTTCGTCCTCATAGTCGGCGCGGATCAACATTGCGGCTTCCTCCGCCGCCTCGAAGGTCTCGGCAACCACCAGAGCGATGATCTGACCGTCGTGAAAAACCGTCTTGTCGTGCAAAGGCCCGATCGAACTTGCGCCGGTGTTGCCGAATTTCGGCGTGTCGGTCTTGTCCATATCGTCATAGGTGACGATGTCCAGCACACCGGGTACGGCCCGGGCGTCTTTCGTGTGAAGTCCCGAAACCTTGCCCCGGGCAATGCTGCTGGTGGCAAGGGCACCGTAGGCGACGTTGGCCGTGACGATGTCGGCGGGATAGCCGGCCTGTCCGGTAACTTTTAGCCGGGCGTCAATGCGGACAACCGGATCGCCCTGGTTTTCCCTGGGGGCGGGTGCAGCTTGGTTCATGGCTCAGCCCTTCATATCCCGGGTTTCGAGCAGCGCCCGCACCAGCGTGCGCTTGCCGAGCGGTATCTTGAATGCGTTATGCTCGCGCGGTCTGGCATCGGCGAAGGCAGCCTCGGCAGCCTCTTGCGCCGCGGCTTCGTCAAGCACTTTGCCCTGTAGCGCGTCCTCTGCTTCGCGCGCCCGCCACGGCACCGTCGCCACACCACCAAGCGCAATGCGCGCACTCCTTACCGT
>NZ_RZRR01000604.1:0-3529 GCF_003998555.1 Mesorhizobium sp. M7A.F.Ca.CA.002.09.1.1
CGATCTCGAGGCCCAGGATCATCTGCCGAAGCTGTTTTTCGACGCTGTGCATCTGCGACATTGTCGTTTCCACCTTTTGGCCGTTTGCGATCGTCTTGCCGATCACGTTCGACAGGCTGCATTGACAGCGGCCAAGCTTGCGTCCATGACGTGCACCATCTTGGTATCCCAAATTGGTATCCGCAGCAAGCATCGATAAAAGAGTTGCTGGGACAGGACACACGACATGCAGCAGAGCACGCCCCCGGCGAACGACAGCACCTACAACATCCACTGGCGGCGCAATCTGTTCGTGTGCTTCGCCGGTTCGTTTTCGACGCTTGTCGCCATGACGCTGCTTCTGCCGTTCCTGCCGCTCTATATCGAGCAGCTGGGTGCCGAGGGTCACGCGGCGATCGTGCAATGGTCGGGGATTGCCTATGGCGCGACGTTCTTCGCGGCGGCGCTGGTGGCGCCGCTCTGGGGACGTCTCGGCGACCGCTATGGCCGCAAGGTGATGCTGGTTCGCGCCAGCTTCGGCATGGCCATATGCATGTCGCTGACCGGCATGGTGCAGACGGTCTGGCAGCTGGTGCTGCTGCGGCTGCTCATCGGCTTTGCCGGCGGCTACTCCTCGGGATCGACCATCCTCGTCGCCATGCAGACCCCGAAGGAGCGTTCCGGCTGGGCGTTGGGCCTGCTGTCGGCCGGCATCACGGGCGGGGCTCTGGTCGGTCCGCTGGTTGGCGGCGCCCTGCCGCCGCTGATCGGCATCCGCGCCACCTTTCTCCTCTCCGGCGGCGTCATCTTCCTGGCATTCCTGGCGACCACGTTTCTGATCAAGGAGAATCCCCGGCCGAAAACAGCAGACGCCGCAGCGACGCAGAAGCGGAAAGGCGGCTGGTCACAAATCCCCGAAAAACGGCCTGTTGTCGCCATGCTGGCGACCGGCATGCTGTTGAGCTTCGCCACCATGTCGATCGAGCCGATCATCACCGTCTATGTGCAGCAGCTCATCGAGGACCAGAGCCGCGTGACGCTGATATCAGGCGTCGTCATGTCGGCGGCGGCCCTTGGCGCCATCCTGTCGGCCTCGCGCCTGGGCAAGCTCGCCGACCGCGTCGGCCACTGGAACGTCATCATCGGCGCGCTTGCCGTCTCGGCGCTGCTGCTGATCCCGCAGGCCTTCGTCACGCAGAGCTGGCAACTCATCGGCCTGCGCTTCCTGATGGGTCTGGCGCTGGGCGGGCTGTTGCCCTGCATCACCAGCGTGATCCGCCACAATGTTCCCGATGGGGTCGGCGGCAATGTGCTCGGGCTGTCGATCTCCGCCCAATATGTCGGGCAAGTCGCCGGCCCCTTGCTCGGCGGCTTTGCCGGTGGTCATTTCGGCATGCGTTCGGTGTTTCTGGGCACATCCGTCTTGATGGCCGGCGGCGCGGTGTATAACTGGCTGGCACAGTCACGCCGCGAGCAGGACATGCTTGCCCACGCCGGCAAGCCCTGACGGGGTTGGGCGTCACAGGGCCCCAAACATGAGCACAGCCGAACGACCTTCCGACAACAGCAGCCGTATCCTCGTCCTGGCCGGGGGCTTCTGCGGTGCTGCCGGCGTGGCGCTGTCGGCCGCGGCAGCGCATCTCGGCGGCGCCTTCGTTGGCACCGCCGCATCGTTCCTGCTGATGCATGCGCCGGTCTTCCTTGCCGCCGGATTGCTTGGCGCGAACCGGATCCTGCGCATCGGCAGCCTAATCCTGCTGGTTGGGCTTCTGCTGTTCTGCGGCGATCTGCTGGCCCGCGATTTCATCGGGTCGCGGCTATTCCCGCTGTCGGCGCCGATCGGCGGCACGCTGCTCATTGCCGGCTGGCTGGCGATCGCTGCCTCGGCGCTGGTGCGCGTGCGGTCCTGAACGCCCGCCGGCACCAAACGTCGAGCGTGGCGGCTAATCCTGCCGGCGCTCGGGCTTGATAAGCAATTCGCGATTGCGCCGCCGCAGCTTGGCCAACCGATGCCGCTCCGGCCGTTCGGAAGCCGGCGCGATGCCCCAATAGTTGCGATAGATGTCTTCAAATAGATAGCTCACGGGATGCATGATGTGCGCTCCTTTCAGCGCCTGAATCGATCCAATCGAGAGGTGCGAAAAACCGACCCCGATCAGCTCCGCTTGCGCTCCACAAGGAACCGCAACTCGCGGACCCATAGACTGGTTTTGCCGCGGCGCTTCTGCGTCGCGGTGTTCGACGAGATGCTCCAGTCGTTGCGGTAAATGTCTTCGAACAGAAAATTGACGGGATGCATGACACAAGTCCCTACTTGATGTTGAATCGATCCAATTCTGCCAGCAGGCGTTTCCTTGGATCGATTCAAACATAGGCCCTATCGAAGCCACGATCAAGCCAAAATTTGAACCGATCCAACGAAAGTGTTAAATGGGAAGAATTCAGGAGACGAAGATGGCGCCACTTATCTCTGCAAAGACAAGACCGGTCCGGCTGGCGGACATTGCCAAGGCAGCCGGCGTGTCGCACGGCACCGCGTCCAACGTCTTCGCCCGTCCGGAGATCGTGCGCGAGGAGGTCCGTGAACGGGTCAAGGCGGCAGCCGAGGCCATGGGATATGGCGGACCGGATCCCAAGGGCCGGCTGCTGCGCGCCGGCAAGGTCAATGCCATCGGTGTCGCGACCGCGGAACCCCTCTCCTATTTCTTCGACGATCCCTTTGCCCGGGTGATGATGGCCAGCATCTCGCAGGCTTGTGACGCGACCGGTGCGGGGATTTCGCTGGTCTCCGCCGTCAATGGGGAGCAGCTCGCGTGGAACATCCAGAGTGCGCTGGTCGATGGCTTCATCGTCTTCTGTGTCGATGGCGGCTCAAAGCTGGTCCAACTGGCGCGCGAACGCAAGCTCCCCTTTGTGGCGCTCGATCTCGATTCGGACGACGACGATGCGGTCGCGGCGATCGGCGTCGACAACATCGCCGGTGCCGGCCTGGCGGCCCGCCACCTGACCGAACTCGGACATCGCCGCTTTGCCGTGCTTACCCTGCCCTGTGCCGACGCAGGCTTCGGCCCTACCACAAGGGAGCAGGTGGAAATGGCCCTCTATTCCGCTACGCGGGACCGCTTGCGTGGCTATTTCGCGGAACTCTCCCGCGTCGACATCGACGTCTCGCGTGTGCCGATCTACGAGACCGTCAATGACGAGAAGAGCGTGTGGGCCGGCCTCGACCATATTTTCGCCGGTGCCGAGGCGCCGACAGCCATCCTGGCGATGTCGGACAGGATGGCGCTCCATGCGCTGGACTGGCTGCGGCAGCACGACATTGCGGTACCGGGCGATGTTTCTGTCGTCGGCTTCGACGGTGTTCCGGAAGGGGCGGTTTCCAAGCCGCCGCTGACCACGATCGTCCAGCCGATCGCCGAGATGGGCCGCCTTGCCGTCAAGGCGATCCTTGAAAATGATGGTTCGTTCAGCCGGCAATCGCTGCCGGTCGAACTCGTGGTGCGGGCCTCATCCGGCCCCTCGCCCACCTGAGCTCAACGGCCCATTC
>NZ_RZRR01000605.1:0-3522 GCF_003998555.1 Mesorhizobium sp. M7A.F.Ca.CA.002.09.1.1
GACATAAACCGGAGAGGCCGACCTGTCGGACTTGGTTGCGAAGCCGGTTGCCCTATGTCAAAAGCGGCCACGCCGTTCGGAGTTGCCCCCGCTTGAAGTCTTTTCGCGACAAACGCCGCGACAACCGTCCACATCCATCCGCCAAGAGTGCGGCGGACGTGTCACGCCCGCGTCCCGGCCAGGCTCCTGCCAGACCGGAAGCGCCACCGCGCGAGCGCCATGAGGCGAAGACGGAAAATCGTTCCGAACCGAACTCGGCGCCGCGCATCCTGGCCCGCCGCGAAGGCGCTCTGCCCGCCGAACATCTTCCCGTGATCCTGGAAGTGGCGCCCAATGCCGATTATGCGCTGCTCGACAGCGGCACCGGCCAGAAGCTCGAACAATATGGCCCCTACCGGATCGTGCGGCCAGAGGGTCAGGCGATCTGGCAAAAGGCATTGCCGGCAAAGGAATGGGAGCGCGCCGACGCCGTCTTCACCGGAGACACCGACGAGGAGGGGATCGGCCGCTGGCGTTTCCCGAAGCTGCCGCTCGGCGAGACCTGGCCGATGAAGCATGACGGCATCGACTATCTCGGCCGTTTCACCTCGTTTCGTCATGTCGGCGTCTTTCCCGAGCAGGCCTCCCACTGGGACCACATGGCCGGGCTGATCGCGGCGGCGAAGCGGCCGGTCAAGGTTCTGAACCTGTTCGGCTATACCGGTCTCGCTTCCTTGGTGGCGGCTCGCGCCGGTGCCGAGGTCACCCATGTCGATGCCTCGAAGAAGGCGATCGGCTGGGCCCGCGAAAACCAGGAGATGGCCGGCCTCGGCAGCAAGCCGATCCGCTGGATCGTCGACGACGCGGTGAAATTCGCCGAGCGCGAGGAGCGCCGCGGCAGCCGCTACGATATCATTCTGTTCGACCCGCCGGCCTATGGCCGTGGCCCCAAGGGCGAGGTCTGGCAATTGTTCGAGGACCTGCCGGATTTGACCGACCTCTGCCGGGCGATCCTGACGCCGAAGCCGCTCGCCGTGGTGCTGACCGCCTACTCGATCCGCGCCTCCTTCTTCGCCATCCACGCCCTGATGCGCGATACCTTTGCCGGTATGGGCGGCAAGGTTGAATCGGGTGAGCTGATCATCCGCGAAAAGTCCGCCGGCCGGGCGCTATCGACCTCATTGTTTTCGCGTTGGGTGGCTGAATGAACGAGCGGCATGCAGGCGCACCCGGCCAGGTGAAGGAGGTCACCAGCCTCGCCAATCCGCTGGTCAAGGACATCAAGGCGCTCGCTCAGAAGAAATTCCGCGACCAGCAGAACGCCTTCATGGCCGAGGGATTGAAGCTGGTCATCGATGCGCTCGATCTCGGCTGGCAGATCAGGACATTGGTTTTCGCCAAGGCCGGGCGCGGCAACGCTGCCGTGGAGAAGGTGGCCGCACGCACGGTTGCGGCAGGCGGCATGGTGCTCGAAGTGTCGGAGAAGGTGCTGGTCGCCATCACCCGTCGCGACAACCCGCAAATGGTGGTCGGCGTCTTTTCGCAAAAATTCCTCGCCCTGAAAGATGTCCGCGCTGACAATGGCGACGTCTGGGTGGCGCTCGACCGGGTGCGCGACCCCGGCAATCTCGGCACCGTCATCCGCACCGTCGATGCCGTCGGCGCCAAAGGCGTCATCCTGGTCGGCGATACCACTGATCCATTCTCCGTGGAGACGGTGCGTGCCACCATGGGTTCGATCTTTGCCGTGCCGGTGGCGAAGGCGACAACCGAGGCTTTCCTCGCCTGGCGAGGCGGGTTTTCAGGCCTCGTCGCCGGAACCCACCTGAAAGGCGCCGTCGACTACCGCTCGGTCGATTTTTCCCGCGGGCCCGTGCTGCTGATGATGGGCAACGAGCAGCAGGGACTGCCCGAAAGCCTGGCTGCGAGTTGCGACAGGCTGCTCAGGATTCCGCAAGCGGGCCGTGCCGATTCGCTCAATCTGGCCGTTGCCACCGGCATCATGCTGTTCGAGATCCGGCGCGGCGCGCTGAAGCTCGAGTCAATCCTGGACCAGCAATGAAGGTTGCCTGCCCGTGAGATCATGGTCTCCCTACGCATTGCTCGTCGTCGCGGCCATCGCGCTCGACCAGTGGATAAAATACCTGGTCGAGGCCGATCTGCCTTTTCAGGAGAAGGTTGATCTGCTGCCCTTCCTGGCGCTGTTTCGCACCTACAATACCGGCATCGCCTTCTCGATGTTCTCGTCCTTCGGCGACACCGGGCTGATCGTCATTTCGCTCGCCGTCGTTGCCTTCGTGCTGTTCCTGGCGACGCGGATCGCGCCGTCCCAGATCCTTGCCCGCACCGGCTTTGCGCTGATCGTCGGCGGCGCGCTCGGCAATCTGATCGACCGCGCCGTCTACGGCCACGTCATCGACTACATCCTGTTCCACACGCCGGTCTGGTCCTTCGCCGTCTTCAACCTTGCCGACGCCTTCATTTCGGTTGGTGCGGCACTGGTCGTCTTCGACGAGCTGTTCGGCTGGCGGCGCGAACCCAAAGCCAGTCCTTCCAAGGATTGACCCCGTGCGGCCATCGCCGCACAGTTCATGTCGTCAAGATCGCGGAGAAAGACATGTCCGAAACCTTCAAAGCCATCCTCGTTTCGCGTGACGCCGAGAAAAAGCAGTCGGTCGCCGTGACCGATCTCACCGAGGCCGACCTGATGGAAGGCGATGTCACCGTCGCGGTCGAGGCAACGACGGTGAACTACAAGGATGGCTTGGCGATCACAGGCAAGGCGCCGGTGATCCGCCGCTGGCCGCTGGTGCCGGGCATCGATTTCGCCGGCACCGTCATTTCGTCCTCGCATCCCGACTGGCGCGCCGGAGACAAGGTCGTGCTGAATGGCTGGGGCGTCGGCGAAACCCATTTCGGTGCCTATGCAGGCCGTGCCCGCGTCAAGGGCGACTGGCTGGTGCCGCTGCCGCAAGGCATCAGCCCGCATGACGCGATGGCCGTCGGCACCGCAGGATATACCGCCATGCTCTGTGTCATGGCACTGGAGCGGCACGGCATCCTGCCCGATCGCGGCCCGGTGGTGGTGACGGGGGCAGCCGGCGGCGTCGGCTCGGTCGCGGTCTCCATCCTGTCCAGCCTCGGCTACCATGTCATTGCTTCCACCGGCCGCAATGCCGAAAGCCCCTTTCTGATGGACCTTGGCGCCGCCGAGGTGATCTCGCGCGAGGAGCTTGCCCAGCCGGCCAAGCCGCTGGCCAAGGAGCGCTGGGCCGGCGGTATTGACGCTGTCGGCAGCCACACGCTGGCCAATGTGCTCTCGATGACCTCCTATGGCGGCGCGGTCGCCGCCTGCGGCCTGGCCGGCGGCATGGACCTGCCGGCCAGCGTCGCGCCCTTCATCCTGCGCGGTGTCTCATTGCTCGGCATCGATTCAGTGATGGCGCCGAAAGCAGTCCGCCTCGAGGCATGGCGCCGCATCGGCACCGACCTCGATCTGCAGAAGCTCGCCAGCCTGTCCAGCACCATCGGGTTCGACGGCAT
>NZ_RZRR01000606.1:0-3521 GCF_003998555.1 Mesorhizobium sp. M7A.F.Ca.CA.002.09.1.1
CTACATCAGGTTAAAAAGAGTTTACTTTTTCGCACTGCGAGCAGCCGCTTTCACAAAGCTTTCATCTGGCTGTCACATGAAAACGATACCGCATCGCAGGCGTCCAACGGCGTCAGTTCAACGGAGAGAACACATGTTCAAGTTCACGGGGAAAGTGCTTTCCCTTTCGGCCGCGGCGCTTTTCGCGTCGACGGTGATTTCGTCCGCGGATTCGCTGGACGATCTCGTCAAGGCTGCCAAGGCGGAAGGCCAGCTCACCACCATCGCGCTGCCGCATGACTGGTGCGGCTATGGCGATGTCATCGCAGGTTTCAAGGCGAAGTATCCGGAAATCACCGTCAACGAACTCAACCCCGACGCCGGCTCCGGCGACGAGGTCGAGGCGATCAAGGCCAACAAGGACAACAAGGGCCCGCAGGCGCCCGACGTCATCGACGTCGGCCTGTCCTTCGGCCCGACCGCCAAGGCCGATGGCCTGATCCAGCCTTACAAGGTGTCGACCTGGGACTCGATCCCCGACAGCGCCAAGGATGCCGACGGCTTCTGGTACGGCGACTATTACGGCGTTCTGTCGTTCATGGTGAACAAGGACCTGATCAAGGAATCGCCCACCGACTGGGCCGACCTCTTGAAGCCGGAATTCGCCAACGCGGTCGCTCTTGCCGGCGATCCGCGCGTTTCAAACCAGGCCATCCAGGCTGTCTACGCCGCCGGCCTTTCCGGTGGCGCCGCAGCCGGTGAAGCTGCCGGCACTGCTGGCCTAGACTTCTTCAAGAAGCTCAACGCCGCCGGCAATTTCGTTCCGGTCGTGGGCAAGCCGGCAACGCTTGCCCAGGGTCAGACCCCGATCCTGATCAACTGGGACTACAACGCGCTCGCCGGCCGCGACACGCTGAAGGGCAACCCGCCCGTCGACGTCATCGTGCCGAAGACCGGCGTCGTCGCCGGCGTCTACGTGCAGGCGATCAGCGCCTACGCGCCGCATCCGAATGCAGCCAAGCTGTGGATGGAATACCTCTACTCCGACGAAGGCCAGATCGGCTGGCTGAAGGGCTATTGCCACCCGATCCGCTTCAACGATCTCGCCAAGAACGGCAAGATCCCGGCGGACGTGCTGGCCAAGCTGCCGCCGGCGGAATCCTATGCCTCGGCCGCGTTCCCGTCGCTCGACGAGCAGGCTAAGGCCAAGGAAGCTATCAGCAAGAACTGGGACGCCACTGTCGGCGCCAACGTCAAGTAAGACTTGAAATCCACCGGGCGGCCGCGAGGCCGCCCGGTCCTTCCTCGAAGACGGTAGCCGGCGCATGACCGATCTCTCGCTTTCAAATCAGGCATTCGCCACCAAGCCGGTGCCGCCGAAGGAGGCGACCGCCTTCCGCTTGCCGACGCAATGGATCGGCGTGGCGCCGTTCTTCATCTTTGCCCTAATGTTCTTGATCCTGCCCACGCTCTATCTCGTCGTGGGAGCCTTCCGGAACGGTGAAGGCGGGTTCACGCTCGACAATATTCTGCAGCTGGTCAGCGATCCGTCGATCAGCAATTCCTACTGGTCTTCGATCAAGATCAGTTTCTGGTCGGCCATCATCGGGGCGTTTGCCGGGCTCGCCATCGCGATCGCGATCGTGCGCGGCGGACTGCCAAGCTGGACGCGCTCCGCGACCCTGACGTTTTCGGGCGTCGCCTCGAATTTTGCCGGCTTGCCGCTCGCCTTCGCGTTCCTGGCTACGCTCGGCCGTGTCGGTATCGTCACGACGCTTCTGCGTGACGTGCTCAACATCAACATTTACGCGATGGGCTTCAATTTTCTCACCACAACGGGCCTGATCGCGGTCTATCTGTTCTTTCAGATTCCCCTGATGGTGGTCATCATCGTGCCAGCCATCGATGGCTTGAAGAAGGAGTGGGGCGAGGCTGCGGCCACGCTCGGTGCCACGCAGGCGCAGTACTGGCGCATGGTTGTCATCCCTGTGATATGGCCGAGTTTTCTCGGTACGGTCATCCTGTTGTTTGCGAACGCCTTCGGCGCCATCGCCACCGCTTATGCGTTTGCCGGTCCGACGCTTAATATCGTTCCGATCAAGCTCTACTCGCAGATGAACGGCGACGTGCTGCACAACCCGCAACTCGCTTATGCCATAGCCTTTGGCATGATCGTCATCACCGGGCTTGCGAATGTCTTCTACATCTGGTTTCGGACTCGGTCCGAAAGGTGGCTCAAATGAAGTCAGGTAAGTTCTGGGCCTGGGTCGTCTTTGTTGTCGGGGCTGCCTATTTCTTTATTCCGTTGATCGCGACGGTCGAGTTCTCGCTGCGCATGCGGCGCGGCGTCCACTCCTTCGACGCCTATCAAGTCGTGCTGGGAGACGCGCGCTTCCAGTCAACTTTCCTTTTTTCAGTCATCGCTGCCCTCTGCACCATTATCCTGGGGGTGCTGATCGTGGTGCCGGCGGCATACTGGATCCGGCTGCGTCTGCCTCAGCTCAGGCCAATCGTCGAATTCATCACCCTTTTGCCGCTGGTCATTCCGGCAATCGTCATCGTCTTCGGCTATATCAGGATGTACGGCTCGAACTCGCCGCTGCCATTCTTGGCAAGCAATTGGGGTGCGAACGCGTTGCTTGTCATTGGCTATACGACGCTGTCTCTGCCTTACATGTATCGGGCCGTTGACACCGGTCTGCGCACCATCGATGTGCGTACGCTGACCGAAGCCGCGCAAATTCTGGGTGCGGGCTGGGGCACCATCATCACCCGCGTCATCCTGCCCAATGTGCTGATCGCGGTGCTGTCCGGCGCATTCCTGACTTTCGCCATCGTCATTGGCGAGTTTACAATGGCCAGCCTGCTCAGCCGTCCGGCTTTCGGCCCGTATCTGCAGAACATCGGCGCCAACCGTGCATACGAGCCCGCAGCCCTTGCAGTGATCGCCTTCGCCATCACCTGGGGCTGCATGTCGCTGATCCAGATCCTGTCCCGCTTCGCGCCGAAATCGGCGAACCGCCCAAATTGATCGAGAGAACCACGCCATGGCCGACCCATTCCTCTCCATCCAGCACGTTCGAAAATCTTTCGGCGCCACCACGGTGGTGGAGGACTTCAATCTCGACGTAGAGCGCGGCGAATTCGTCTCCTTCCTCGGGCCATCCGGCTGCGGCAAGACGACGGTGTTGCGCATGGTTGCCGGTTTCGAGGAGCCGAGCGCGGGCACGATCGTCGTCAGCGGCAAGGACATTACGAGACTGAAGCCCAACCAGCGCAATGTCGGCATGGTGTTCCAGGCCTATGCGCTGTTCCCGAACCTGACCGTGGCGCAGAATATCGGCTTCGGCTTGAAGGTCGCCGGCATGCCGAGGGCGGACATCGATGCCCGCGTCGCCGAGATGCTCGGCATCATCAAGCTGCCGCAGATGGCGGATCGCTATCCCTACCAGCTCTCGGGCGGCCAGCAGCAGCGCATCGCGCTAGCCCGCGCCATCGCGCCGAAGCCAAAGCTGCTGCTGCCCGACGAGCCGCTGTCGGCG
>NZ_RZRR01000607.1:0-3513 GCF_003998555.1 Mesorhizobium sp. M7A.F.Ca.CA.002.09.1.1
AACGGCACCAATACCGTCAACAATGTCGAGACCTTCACCTACCAGGCCACCGACGCCAACGGCAACACGATCACCAACACCATCACCATCGACGTCACCGACGACGTGCCGACGGCCCATGCCGACAGCGGCAATGTCAATGAAGGCGCGCTGCTGACCGTGACTGCTGCGGCCGGCGTTCTGATCAACGACGTGGCCGGGGCAGATGGTGCCACGATCGACGGCGTCCGGGCTGCGGGCGGCAACACGACAACGGCGGTGACGACCGGTGTCAACACCGACATTGCCGGCCTGCACGGCACGCTGCATCTCAACGCCGACGGCTCCTACACCTACCAGTCGACGGCCCACAGCATCAACGCGAACACCACGGACGTGTTCGTCTACACCATCAAGGATGGTGACGGCGACCTGTCGACGACGACGCTGACCATCAACCTGACGGACATCAATGACGCGCCCGTAGTCGCGAACACTCAGAACTGGATGTCGAGCGACCCGGCGCAGCAGACCTTGAGCACGCCCAGCTATCCGAATGGGTATCCGCTGCTGGTCTCCATTCCGACGGATGCGGACGGGGATAACCTCATCGTCACCGCTACGGGAACGATCCCCACCGGCACGTTCTATTTCAACGGCGTGACCTATATCGCCCTGACAGCCGGCACGGTGCTGTATAATCCGTCCGGCGGTATCAACCTGCTGGACGATCTGGTTTATCGGCCGACCGCATTGCAAACTGACACGGTCAACAACAACCTGTCGCTGGATGTCTATGACGGGCACACTCACGTTGCACAGACTGTTGGCATCCACGAAGTGCCGCCGACCAGCCTGCCCAGCGACACGTCGCAGATTGGCGATGGCAGCAGTCCGCTGACGTCGGGCAATGATCAGGTCACGACGCTTGCTCTGTCGCAAGCGACGGTAAACGCGATATTGGCGGATCCTCACAGCGCAACTGTCGTCGTCTATACCGATTTCCAAAAGACGCCGATTGATACGCCGATTGACCCTTCAGAGCGAAACCCAGGTGCGTTCGGAGATAGTAGCGCAGGGTCGCATCGTGAACAGGAGGTTCAGGTCGAGATCAGAATTGGCACCAATCACTTCGCCGCAGTAGAAGACGATTTGACCGCTGGGACCTTCGAGCAGACTTGGTTCTACGATCCGGCCACGGGTCAGATGAAGGCTACGGTCGACTACGATCACATCTTCCTTCTCGATGGCGCAGGCAATGCCACCGCTACGACGCTTGCCAGCTACTTGATCGCGCATCCGCCGGCAGCCGGAGACTCGTGGACCCTGTCCTACTTCGACAATGATGGCGGCAGTTGGCAGGCCCGCTCCGTCAATTTCTCCTTCTTCTCGCACAATCCTGGTGATCCCGGGATCTCGGTGAACGGTGACCCAACGCTGGCCGACCAGATCTATGGAACGTCCGGTATCGACCAGCTCAGCGGTAATGGCGGCAATGACGTCATCGTCGGCCGGGGCGGCAATGACTTCCTCAGCGGCGGAGCCGGCAACGACCTGCTCAGCGGCGGCGACGGCAACGACCTTCTCATAGGAGGTCTCGGCCAGGACACCCTGACCGGAGGAGCCGGCGCCGATACGTTCCGGCTTGAGAATATCGACATCAAGGACCTCATCACTGATTTCAGCGGCGTGGGAGGACATGGCGACAAGATTGACCTGACCGCCCTGTTTGACACGGCGCCTGGAGGAGCCAATATCGGTGACTTCGTGAACTACAATGCGGGGACGGGTACGCTCAGTGTCGATGCCAACGGCAGCACCGGCGGCGCCAACTTCGTCGACGTGGCAACGCTGACGAACCTGCCCGCTGCCAACACGATCACGCTGCTCTACGACGATGGCATAACCCAGCATCAGACAACCGCAAACCTGGTCTAACGGCATAGCGCACAACCATGCGATTATGTTATACGTCGCTAATATTTAGGGGAGCTAAACATGAAACGTTCTGCAAGACTGCTTGTTTCCGCTGCGACGCTGTTGCTGGCAGTCGGGTCGACGGGGTATGCCGCCGACATCATCGAAGGTCCGACAGGCGATTATTGCCGGGTCGTCGGCACGTCCAATCTGGTCTTGAACGACAACATCGTCGATCTGAAGCAGCAGGTGGTGAAGCTGATGGACGAGTCGGTCGCCGCCGCCAACAGCTCGGAGTGGATCAACTCGTCCCGGCCCGTCTTCGTCTGGGCATCGGAAGCCAAGGTCGCCTGCGGCATGGCTTACGGCTACCTGAAGACGAACTACAAGGACGAAGACACCCTCAACAAATGCGAGTGTTTTCACGATCGCATGGTCGAGTACATGCACTGACCGGATAGGCGAACCCACGCCTGTTGGCCATCATGACAGCCGCCGGATCATTCTCGAAGGCGATCGCAGGCGGGATCGCGTTCGTCGGCTTTGGCCTCACTGTCACGCTGGCCCACGCCAACTGGCTGGAACGGCCTTTTGTGGAACAACAGCAGCCGTCCAGCCTGACGCGGCCGGCACACTGTGACACTGCCACGGAGTGGACCCGGCAGGCTTTCAAGGCGTTTGCCAGTTGCCAGGCATCGATCTATGGCCTGGAGCCGATGCTGGCGCATGCGGTGATGGAGATCGAAAGCGGCTTCGATCCCGGCGTGCAAGGCGCCGATGGCGAAGTCGGCCTGATGCAGGTGATGCCGGCGACCGCCAGGATGCTCGGCTTTCGAGGTTCCCTCGACGATCTCAGCGCGCCGGCGGCCAACATCGCGCTGGGGGTCAAATATCTTGCACAGGCCAACAGGCTCGCCGCGGGTGATCTCTGCACCACCGTCATGAAGTATCGCGCCGGGCACAATGAAAGCCGGTTCTCGGCCCTTTCAGTCCGCTACTGCCAGCGTGCGCGGGCAATCCTGGCAAGGGAAGGGATCGAAGTGACCGGCCCCTTGCCGGTGGCGACATTCGGCTTTTCCGCGTTTTCGCCAGGCGGGGAGGGTGGAGCCCCTGCCCAGGGAAAGGGCGTTTGCGTGCGCCGCGTGTTCGTGCCCGGGCCGCGATACATGAAATGCGCCGACTATCGAAGTGCCGGGCAAGCAAGGCAGATCAGGGCGCTCAGAGGCAGGCTTTTCGGCGGCTAAAAGAACTACAGACGGCACTGCAAGTCCGCCGTAACATGCGTTGAAGACCAGACCGGGAACAATATCCGGCGGCACATAGGGGTGGAGCATTCATGGAAGCTGGCCGACAGGTCCACCGTCCGCGGACATGGGCAATCGCCTTGGCGCTCGCCGCGATCGTGTCGGGCTGCCAGTCGAAGGGCGGCGTGTCCGAAGTGCTCGATCCGGCGGCGGTTACCGCGCCTGCCGGGCAGAACGGCGCCGCCGGCGCCGGTCCCGTCCAGGCGACCCAGTCGATGGGCACCGGCTCGACCAAAGTCACGATGCTGCTGCCGCTGTCCGCCCCTGGAACGGCCGGGGAAAACGGCAGGAAGATGCTCGATGCGACCAAGCT
>NZ_RZRR01000608.1:0-3511 GCF_003998555.1 Mesorhizobium sp. M7A.F.Ca.CA.002.09.1.1
CCAACATGCTGTCCGTAGACAGCGGCTCAACAGCCACGACGGCTGCCGATGTGAAGATCCTTTCGGCCTTCAACCGTGACGCGGCCGGCGCATCTTCGATCTCGACCATCGACGTCAAGGTGGAAAGCATCAAGCTCTATGAAGCTGGTACCACCTCGGGCCTCGCGAAGGGCATCCTTGACACGTACCGCCTCGGCAGCGACGGCAGTGTGGCCGCAGCGGTCTCCGGCACGCAGACAGCTCTAGGGGCGGCTGCACTGGCCACCGACACCTATTCGGCCGCCTCGCTTTCCATCTTCTCGGGTGGCACGGCTGCCAGCGATTCGCAGATCAAGCAGATGCTGACCGTCATCGACTCCGCGCTCGCCGATATGACCAACTCGGCCACCACGCTCGGCGCCGCCAAGAGCAGTATCGACCTGCAGAAGACCTTCACCTCGGACCTGATGGACTCCATCGACCGCGGCGTCGGCCAGCTCGTCGATGCTGACATGAACAAGGAATCGACCCGTCTGCAGGCCCTGCAGGTCCAGCAGCAGCTCGGCGTGCAGGCGCTGTCGATCGCCAACGGTTCCTCGCAGTCGATCCTGTCGCTCTTCCGCGGCTGATCGCCTCCGCTCAACCACAGTTCGCACTAGAAATTCGGGCCGCGCCAAAAGCGCGGCCCTATTTGCGTTTGCTCCAGCCCCGCACAATCCTCGATCCTTAACTCTCAAAAGCCAGCTTTTAACAGGCTGTTAACCATGCCGCGCTAGTTATGGTTAACCAATAGCTTACGACAGTTGGCGAATCGGTCCGAACGGCACGATGCCAATCGTTGAACAGGCCCATCCGGCATGTCTGAGCATGTCGGCTTTTGAGAAGGAGCGACTTTCTTGGCGAGCATCATGACCAACGCCTCGGCGTTAACCGCACTTCAAAGCCTCAGCGCCACCAACAAGTCGCTCGAACAGACACAGGCCCGCATATCGACCGGCTATCGGGTCTCGCAGGCTTCGGACAACGCCGCCTATTGGTCGATCGCCACCACCATGCGCTCGGACAATTCGGCCCTGTCGACGGTGCAGGATGCACTCGGCCTCGGCGCCTCGAAAGTCGATGCCGCCTACACCGGCATCACCAACGTGCTGACGACGATCGGCCAGATCAAGACCAAGGTGTTGTCCATGGTCGGCCAGACGGATGCCGCCAAGGCGAAGACCCAGACCGAGATCAAGGCGCTTCAAACGCAGATGAAGTCCTTTGCCGATGCGGCCACCTTCTCCGGCTCGAATTTCCTCGCGGTGACCTCCAAGCAGGTCACGGCCGCCAATGATGGCGTCCAGCCCGACTCGCAGATCGTGTCCTCATTCAATCGCTCTTCATCCGGCGCTGTCTCGATCGGAACGATCAACATCAATGTCGAGGGCACCAAGCTTTTCGACTACGGCCTTGCCGCCGAGGTCAAGAACCAGGGCGTCCTCGATCGCCAGACCTCCATCTATTCCACGGGCGCCGCCCAGACCCTGTATGACAACGCCTATGCTGGCGTGATCGCGGGCGGAGGAACGGATATCGCCGCGAACACTGCCGGCCAGACGGCGGCGGGAGCGGTCACCAAGGTCGACAATATTTCCGCCTACAACCTCGACATCACGGCCCCAGGGGTGACCGACGGCATCATCACCCAGATGGTCACCATGATGGACAAGGTCATGGCCCAGTTGACTGATTCCGCCACCATCATCGGTTCGGCCAAGAGCTCGATCGACCTGCAGAAGACCTTCACCCAGAGCCTGATGGACTCCATCGACCGCGGCGTCGGCCAGCTCGTCGACGCCGACATGAACAAGGAATCGACCCGCCTCCAGGCCCTGCAGGTGCAGCAGCAGCTCGGCATCCAGGCACTGTCGATCGCCAACAGCTCCTCGCAGTCGATCCTGTCGCTGTTCAAGAACTAATCGCGGGCGCCACCGGCGCCCTCCTTTCGCATCCCAACTGACGGGCCGCGCCGCAAGCGCGGCCCGATTTCATTTTCGCACAAGCTTCGAAGACTAGAGTTCCGGCGGACAATCATGCTGGGAGTCGTCGAACCGTGCCGGAACAGATCCAGAGCATCATCTCGAATCTCCGCGGGTTTGGCGTGAAGCGCCTCGCCATGCTGGCGGGCATCGCCGTTCTGGTGATGGGCGTCATCGGCATCGCCTCGGTCTATCTCAACCGCCCCGCCTACGACACGCTCTATGTCGGGCTCGACCGCGCCGACGTGAACCAGATCGGCCTGGTGCTCGGCGAAGCCGGTATCGGCTTCGATGTCGGCGCCGACGGAACCTCGGTTCTGGTGCCGGCCGGCACCACCGCCCAGGCGCGCATGCTGCTCGCCGAAAAGGGCCTGCCGACCAGCGCCAATGCCGGCTACGAACTGTTCGACAATGTCGGCTCGCTCGGCCTCACCTCGTTCATGCAGCAGATCACCCGCGTGCGCGCGCTTGAAGGTGAGATCGCCCGCACCATCCAGTCGATATCGGGCATCAAGGCGGCGCGGGTCCACATCGTCATGTCCGAACGCGCCAATTTCCGCCGTGACGAGCAGCAGCCTTCCGCCTCCGTGGTCATCCGCTACGCCGGCATCGACGCCGAAAAGAGCGCCATGTCGATCCGCCATCTCGTCGCCGCCGCCGTCCCCGGCCTGTCGGCCGACAAGGTGACGGTGCTCGATTCCAGCGGCAATCTGCTGGCTGCGGGCGACGACCCTTCAAACACCAGCGCCGCCCGCACGCTCGGCGTCGAGCAGACCGTCGAGGCGCAGATCGGAGACAACATCCGCCGTGCGCTGACGGCCTATCTCGGCCCCGACAATTTCCGCGCCAGCGTCAAGGCCGAGGTCAACACCGACACCCGCCAGACGGAAGAGACCATCTTCGATCCGAATTCCCGCGTCGAGCGCTCGGTGCAGTCGGTGCGCGCCAACGAGAACAACAACCAGAAGCAGGCTTCCACTCCGGCCAGCGTCGAGCAGAACCTGCCTGAGACCCAGGCAACCGCCACCGATGGCCCGCAATCCTCCTCGCAGAACGACCGCAGGGAAGAGATCACCAACTACGAGATCAATTCCAAGAAGATCGCCACCGTCTCCAACGGCTACACCGTCACCAAGATGTCGATTGCCGTGGTCGTCAACCAGCAGCGGCTGACGACCATCCTCGGCAAGGACGCCACACCGGAGCAGATCGCCAAGCGCGTCGCCGAGATCCAGAAGATGGTCACATCCGCCACCGGCCTGGATGAAAAGCGCGGCGACATCATCGACGTCTCGGCGGTCGAGTTCATCGATGGCCTGGATGGCGAGGCGATCCCGCAGGCGGGAATGCTCGATTCGATCGGCCAGCATGCCGGCACGATGATCAATGCAGGTGCCTTCATCGTCGTGGTGTTCCTGGTGGCCTTCTTCGGCCTGAGGCCGATGGCCGCGGCGCTGACGGCAAAGGCTGCTCCAGCCCTGGCAGGTCCCAGCTTCGACGACGTCCAGCGC
>NZ_RZRR01000609.1:0-3504 GCF_003998555.1 Mesorhizobium sp. M7A.F.Ca.CA.002.09.1.1
CCGCCATTCATGCCGCCCTGTTCGAAGGCGGCGTGGCCGAAGCGGTCATAGGCCGCGCGCTTCTGCGGGTCTTTCAGCGTCTCGTAGGCTTCGTTGATTTCCTTGAACTTGTGCTCGCAGGAATGGTCGCCGGGGTTGCGATCGGGATGGAACTGCATGGCGAGCTTGCGGAAAGCGCTCTTGAGCTCCTTCTCATCGGCGCCTTTTTGCACGCCCAGCGTCTCGTAGAAATCAGCTTTCATTTTTTCCCGCTGTCCGGATGCTCAACGTCTTGAAGCATTGTTGCGTCTCTTGCCGGCACTGACGCTTCGATTTAGGTGCGATGGAAGGGGGATGCCAGTGTCGACGCGGCTTTGCCTGCATTTTTTCAGCAAGGCCCGCTGTTTTTCTGCAAGGGGTTGCAAAAAAGCCCGGCCTTCGCCGGGCTTTTCGCTTTATCTTGCCGTCAAACGGTTCAGGCCGACTTCTTCTTGTCGTCGTCCTCGTCGATTTCCTCGAAATCGGCGTCGACAACGTCACTGTCCTTGGCGGCGTCCGCCTTGGCGTCGGCTTCCGCCGCTTCCTTCTGCGAAGCCTCGTACATGGCCTGGCCAAGCTTCATAGAAGCCTCGGCCAGCGCCTGGCTCTTGGCTTCGATGTCGGCCGCGTCGTCGCCTTCGGTCGCGGTCTTCAGCGCCGCGATCGCGTCGGAGATCGCCGTGCGCTCGCCTTCCGAAACCTTGTCGCCATATTCCTTCAGCGACTTCTCCGAGGAATGCAGCAGCGCTTCGGCCTGGTTGCGGGCCTCGACCAGCGCACGCCGCTTCTTGTCGGTCTCGGCATTGGCCTCGGCGTCCTTGACCATCTTCTCGATGTCGGCGTCCGAAAGACCACCCGATGCCTGGATGCGGATCTGGTGCTCCTTGCCGGTGCCCTTGTCCTTGGCCGAAACGTTGACGATGCCGTTGGCGTCGATGTCGAAGGTGACCTCGATCTGCGGTACGCCGCGCGGCGCCGGCGGAATGCCGACCAGGTCGAACTGGCCGAGCGCCTTGTTGTCGGCGGCCATTTCGCGCTCACCCTGGAAGACCCGGATGGTCACTGCCGACTGTGAGTCCTCGGCCGTCGAGAACACCTGGCTCTTCTTGGTCGGGATCGTCGTGTTGCGTTCGATCAGGCGGGTGAACACGCCACCCAGCGTCTCGATGCCGAGCGACAGCGGCGTCACGTCGAGCAACAGCACGTCCTTGACGTCGCCCTGCAGCACGCCGGCCTGGATGGCGGCGCCGAGAGCGACGACCTCATCCGGATTGACGCCCTTGTGCGGCTCCTTGCCGAAGAACTGCTTCACGATTTCCTGGATCTTGGGCATGCGGGTCATGCCGCCGACCAGAACGACTTCGTCGATCTCGCCCGCCTTCAGGCCGGCATCCTTCAACGCCGCCTTGCAAGGGGCAATCGTGCGCTGGACGAGGTCGTCGACCAGCTGCTCGAACTTGGCGCGCGTCAGCTTCAGCGTCAGGTGCTTCGGCCCGGTCGCGTCGGCGGTGATGAAGGGCAGGTTGATTTCGGTCTGGGTGGTCGACGACAGCTCGATCTTGGCCTTTTCAGCCGCCTCCTTGAGGCGCTGCAGGGCAAGCTTATCGTTCTTCAGGTCGATGCCCTGTTCCTTCTTGAACTCGGCCGCCAGGTATTCGACCAGGCGCATGTCGAAATCCTCGCCGCCGAGGAAGGTGTCGCCATTGGTCGACTTGACCTCGAACACGCCATCGCCGATTTCGAGCACCGAAATGTCGAACGTGCCGCCGCCAAGGTCATAGACGGCAATGGTCTTGCCTTCCTTCTTGTCGAGGCCATAGGCAAGCGCTGCCGCGGTCGGCTCGTTGATGATGCGCAGCACTTCAAGGCCGGCGATCTTGCCGGCATCCTTGGTCGCCTGGCGCTGGGCGTCGTTGAAATAGGCCGGAACGGTGATGACCGCCTTCTCGACCTTTTCGCCGAGATAGGCTTCCGCCGTCTCCTTCATCTTCTGCAGGATCATGGCCGAAATCTGCGAGGGCGACTGCTTCCTGCCGCCGGCTTCGACCCAGGCATCGCCATTGTCGCCCTTGACGATCTTGTAGGGGACAAGCTTCTTGTCCTTCTCCGTCACCGGATCGTCATAGCGGCGGCCGATCAGGCGCTTGACCGCGAAGATGGTGTTTTCAGGATTGGTGACCGCCTGGCGCTTGGCCGGCTGGCCGACCAGACGTTCGTCGTCGCCCGAGATGGCGACGATGGAAGGCGTCGTGCGCGCGCCTTCCGCATTCTCGATTACCTTGGGCTCCTTGCCATCCATGATGGCGATGCAGGAGTTGGTGGTGCCGAGATCGATACCGATTACTTTTGCCATTTCTCTAGTCTCTCCGCTAAGCAGGCTCTCAGGACCCGTACAGGCGTTCCGACGAAAGCCCCTGTTCACAAGAAATCCCGTTCCGGCAACCGGCATTCCGGCGCCGAACGGCTTGGCGCGTATATAAGAACAGGCGGCATCGCGCGCAAGCATTCTGCGCAGGCCTTCCATGAACCTTTCCATCTCCGCCCGCGACTGATCTCTAGGTGCCGCATGGTGCGGCCCGGAAAGGAAGCCCCCATGACCAATAACCCAGAGGCTCTGCGGTCTCCGGGAACAACAGGAGCTCGGCGCGACCACCGCCTTCGGGACGGGGTCGATGCGCTGGGCTTTCCGCTGATTCCGTTGACCCTGCGTAAGACCAGGCGTATCGTCGTCTTGAGGAAAGCAGACAATTCGATCAGGGAAGAACGAGCCGGACCGCCGCGCCTTGCCCTGATTTGCGCGGCCAGCCCCGACGTTCTCCCGTCGACTACGGGGGGTAGTGTCATGTCTCGCATCCGCGGCTCGTTCGTGTCGTCTCTTGATGGCGGCTTGCGCCGTGCTGTGCATCCAGGCGGGTTGCTGGCGCTGGCACTCGGCCTGTGGCTGGGCGCCGCGCAGGCGCAGGAAACCCGGATCATCTATCCCGGCTCGATGGCGGTGACCGGATTCTCCGGCACCATCATTCCCAATTTCGACCCCCCTGATTCCGAAAAAGAGGGCCTGCCGCCCGGCGTCGATCCGGTCGACGAAACCTTCATCGACCCCACGCGCGCCACCTTGCGCGTGTTCGACGTTTCGCATCTGGGCGGCCCAGCCTCCGGCCAGCTGGTCAACACGCCGCCGCCCTTCGAGGTGACGGCGGAGCAGATCGGCCAGGTGTTCGGCGTCACCTATGATGACGGCGTGCGCGACGGCGTTCCATCGGGCATTCCCAATCTCTATGCCGGCGCCACCTCGCTGCACGGCATCCGTATCGTCACCCCGGATGCCGACGATGACGGCCGCCCCGAGAGGCAGCGCCGCGGCGCTGCCGGCGCCACCTTCATGGATGGCCAGTTCGGCACCGAAAACGGTGGCGGGCCGGGCACCGTCTGGAAGATCGACGGCATCACCGGCCAGGTCTCCAAATTCGCCGACATCGACACCAA
>NZ_RZRR01000060.1:0-11759 GCF_003998555.1 Mesorhizobium sp. M7A.F.Ca.CA.002.09.1.1
GCTGGATTTCGACACCGAGCCAGCCGCGCTGAACGGAACCGCTCTTCATCAGGTCCTGAACGACCTGCTTGGCGGTCGAAGCGGGAATGTCGAAGGCGATGCCGACGCTGCCGCCGGACGGCGAGAAGATCGCGGTGTTGATGCCGACGACCTGGCCGTTGAGGTTGAAGGTCGGGCCGCCAGAATTGCCGCGGTTGACCGATGCGTCGATCTGGATGAAGTCGTCATAAGGGCCAGCGCCGATGTCGCGGCCGCGGGCGGAGACGATGCCGGCGGTGACGGTGCCACCAAGGCCGAACGGATTGCCGACGGCCACCACCCAGTCGCCGACGCGAACCTTGGAGTCATCGGCGAAGTCGACATAGGTAAACTTGCCGACGCCATCGACCTTGAGCACGGCGAGATCGGTGCGCGGGTCGGTGCCGATCAGCTTGGCGTCGAGTTCCTTGCCGTCATTCATCACCACGGTGAAGGCCGAGCCTTCCGAAACGACGTGGTTGTTGGTGACGAGATAGCCGTCATCCGAGATGAAGAAGCCGGAACCTTGTGCAACCGGCCGCGGCTGGTCGTTGTTGCGGTCGCGATGGCTGAAGCGCCTGTTGCCGCCACCCTGGCCGTCCTGATCACCAAATCCACGGAATTCCTTGAAGAAGCGGCGCAGTTGCGGATTGTTGGGCAGGTTGTTCATGCCATCCTGATCGTCGGACGGGTCCGAGCCGTCATCGGCGGCCGGGCTGATCTTGGCCTTGACCTTGACGCTGACAACAGCGGGAGAAACCCGCTCGACGACATCGGCGAAGCCCGGTACCTGCGGCGCCTCGACGCGCACGGCATCGGCCAGAACAGGGCTGGTTCCGCTGGTCAGCGCACCGACGCCGATCGCACCGGCCACGGCTACAGACGCGACGGCAGCCATGAGACGCTTGCGGGTGACGGAATATGAACGGGGGGCAATATTCATGGATCTCGTATCCTCTTTCCAAATGGACGCTGCTGATGGGCATCCTCAAGCAAGAGAATTAGAGTGGCGCACATTACAGCGCCATTTCCGACACATGAAACTTTGGTAATGTTTTGGGGTCGGGAGACGCACAAACCCGTTGGCCGCGATGCCCTATGCGCTATCTTGTACACAACTCAGCACAAGGCTTTCATAAATGACAGCAAGCACGCCTGGCGGATCGTATTCGTGAAATGGGCCGAGGCCTTGGTGATATGGCGACGGGCCGGCCAGGCCGGGTAACAGGCACATATGAGACGTTCATCGGCCGCCCGCCGTACATCATTGCTTATGAGTTGCGCCCGATCGCTGGCCGTCAGTGCGTCGTTATCCTGCGCGTCATTCACACGTCGCGGGACTGGCCCTCGGAGGAATGGCCGAGCTAATTGCCTAGTATCTTGTCCAGCGCCGCCTGTTCCTCAGTGGTCAGCGCATTGGTTGCCGTCGAGCGACGCGACCGCGCGGTCAGCACGATGAAAACGCCTCCCACCAGCAACAGCAGGACAGGCGTGCCCCACAGCAATGCATTGCGCAGGTCGAAACGCGGCTTGAGCAGCACGAACTCGCCATAGCGCGAAACCACGTAGTCCATGACCTGCTGGTCAGTGTCGCCGGCGACGAGGCGCTGACGCACGAGGACGCGCAGGTCGCGGGCAAGGTCGGCATCGGATTCGTCGATCGACTGGTTCTGGC
Organism: Mesorhizobium sp. M7A.F.Ca.CA.002.09.1.1; assembly: GCF_003998555.1. NCBI lineage: Bacteria > Pseudomonadati > Pseudomonadota > Alphaproteobacteria > Hyphomicrobiales > Phyllobacteriaceae > Mesorhizobium > Mesorhizobium sp. M7A.F.Ca.CA.002.09.1.1. Next base: position 1,694 of record NZ_RZRR01000060.1, read on the forward strand.
AGACCATGCAGCGCAAGCCTTCCGAAAGCGCCCGAGCCCGCGCCTCAAGTGCAGGATCAGGCAGCATCTCGTCAGGCTTCACCGCCAAGGCCGTGCCGGCAAAAAACAGCGCCAGCAGCAGGATAATGGAGGTCAGCGAAAGCCGTGCGTTCATGGCAGGGTCGCGGATGGCACCACGCTCGCCTGCTTGCGCCGTCGCGACGGCGCGCCGACGCGCAGGCGCCGGTCCATCAGCGACATCGCCGCGCCCGCCATCATCATCAGGCCACCGCCCCAGATCAACGTCACCAGCGGCTTCCACCACAAACGCACGACGACCGAACCGTCTTTGCCCTCGTCGCCGAGCGAGATGTAGAGCTGCGAGAAACCGATCGTCCTGATGCCGGATTCCGTCGTCGTCATCTGCCGCACCGGATAAAACCGCTTGGCGGAGCTGATTTCGCCAACAGGGCTGCCGCTGACGCCGATCAGCTCGAAGCGGCCGCGATCCTCGCTGTAATTCGGTCCCTGGGCCGGATAAAGCCCGACGAAACGCAGCGTATGGCCGGACAGTTCGACGGTCTCGCCGGCATGCATCGACAGGATCTTCTCGGTGCCGAAGCAAAGTGTGCCGACGATGCCGAGCGTGGTCAGGCCGAGGCCGAGGTGAGCGAAGGCTGTGCCGAAGACCGAGCGCGGCAAGCCGAGCAAGCGCCGGACCATGATCCCCGTTGCGACGGTCCGAAAGCCGGATTTGACGGCGAGATCGGTGAGCGCGCCAAGGATCAGCCAGACGGCAAGGCCTACGCCCAGGGCTGCGAACACCGAGCCGCCGTCGATGAACAGAGCGGTGACCAGCGTCGCCAGCAGTGCCGCAGCAAAGGCCACCATCAGGCGCTGCGCGACGGCGAAGACATCGCCGCGCTTCCAGGCCAGCAACGGCCCGAACGGAACCACGAGCAGCAGCGGCACCATCAGCGGCCCGAAGGTGAGATTGAAGAACGGCGCGCCGACCGAGATCTTGTCGGCTGAAAAGGCTTCGACAGCGAGCGGATAGAGTGTGCCGACAAGCACGGTCGCCGTCGCCGTGGTCAGGAACAGATTGTTGAGGACGAGTGCCCCTTCTCGGGAAATCGGGTGGAACAGGCCGCCGGTCGTCAACCGGGAAGCGCGCAGCGCAAACAGCGCCAGCGAGCCGCCGATAAACAACGTCAGGATGCACAGGATAAACACGCCCCGGGTCGGATCGGTTGCAAAGGCATGCACCGAGGTCAGCACGCCCGAACGCACGAGGAAGGTGCCGAGCAGCGACAGCGAAAAGGTCAGGATGGCGAGCAGCAGCGTCCAGATCTTCAGCGCCGAGCGCTTTTCCATGACAATGGCCGAATGGAGCAGCGCGGTGCCCGCCAGCCACGGCATGAAAGACGCGTTCTCGACTGGATCCCAGAACCAGAAACCGCCCCAGCCAAGTTCATAATAGGCCCAGTACGATCCCATGGCGATGCCGCCGGTCAGGAACATCCAGGCGACCAGCGTCCACGGCCGCACCCAGCGCGCCCAGGACGCGTCGATGCGGCCTTCGATGAGAGCGGCGACCGAGAAGGAAAAACAGATCGAGAAGCCGACATAGCCGAGATAGAGGAACGGCGGGGGGATGGCGAGGCCGAGATCCTGCAGGATCGGGTTGAGATCGCGGCCTTCGATCGGCGCCGGGTTGAGCCGGATGAACGGATTGGACGTCGCCAGGATGAACAGGAAGAAGGCGGCGCCGATGGCGCCTTGCACCGCAAGCACATTGGCGCGCAGCGTCGCCGGCAGGTTGGAGCCGAAAGCGGCGACGAGTGCGCCGAAGAAGGTCAGGATCAACACCCAAAGCAGCATCGAGCCTTCATGATTGCCCCAGGTTCCGGTGATCTTGTAGATCAACGGCTGCAAGGAATGCGAGTTTTCCCACACGCTTGCCACCGAGAAATCGGAGCTCGCATAGGCACTCGCCAGCGCTGCGAAAGACAGCGCCGTCAAGGCGAAGCCGGTCACCGCGACCGGACCCCCGACGGCCATCAGGCGCTGGTTGTTCAGGCGTGCGCCAAACAGCGGCACGAGCGTCTGCACCAGCGAAAGCGCAAACGCCAGGACGAGGGCGAAATGTCCGGTTTCAACCATGCCCGTGATCCACTGTCGCTCTCCTGCCGGAGCTATTCACTCTTGCTCTCCTGCCACACGCCCTTGGCCTTGAGGCCGTCCGCAACCTCCTTGGGCATATAGCGCTCATCATGCTTGGCCAGCACGCTATCGGCAACAAAAACCCCGTCCGGGCCGAAACTACCCTCGGTGATGACGCCCTGCTCTTCGCGGAAAAGGTCGGGCAGGATGCCGGTATAGGTGACCTTGACCGATTTGTGCGTGTCGGTGACCGAAAAGCCGACCGTGGCCCCCTGCCCGCGCTGGATCGTGCCTTTTTCGACCAATCCACCCAACCGGATGCGCTGGCCAGGCTGGACGCTTGCCGTGGTGAGATCGGCCGGCATGTAGAAATAGGAGGCCTTCTGGCCAAGCGCGTAGAAAGTCAGCCCGGTCGCGGCACCCAGGAAGACCAGGCCGCCCGCGATCACCGACAATCGTTTCTGCTTGCGCGTCATGTCTTGTTCTACTCCGTCGCCGCAAGCCCAAGCGAAGCGGCAAAGGCGGTGAACTTCTTCGCCTGGTCACTGTCGGCCCCAAAGACGGCAATGGCGCGACCGAGCGCCTCACGCGCCTGATCGGCCTTGCCAAGCACGACATAGGAACGAACGAGCCGCATCCATCCTTCCGGGTCGTGCGGATTTTGCCGCAGTTTGTCGTCAAGGCCGGCAACCATGGTGTTGATCATGGCTTCCCGATCCTGCGGCGACATCGAGGATGCGGCGTCGATATCGCCGGCATCGGGGCCGTTGGCGGCGTCGCCAGAAGCCACTTCGGGGTTGCCGGACTTGGCCAGCGCCTGCTCGACGGCACCGCGCCATGGCGAGTCCGGCGGCAATCTGCCCAGCATCGCCTGCCATGCCGTGGTCGCTTCCTTGGCGCGACCCTCCTGCGCCAACGCCATGGCCAGGTAGAAACTGGCCTTCGCATTGGCCGGATCGAGCTTCAGGGCTGCCTCGAAAGCATCCTGGGCATCGGCCGAGACAATGCCGCCTGCCGCGCCGGCGATCGCCTCTCCGAGACCGGCCTGGCGAACGGCGCTGTCGCCATCAAGCCGAATGGCGTTGCGATAGGCATCCGCCGCGTCGGAAAAGCGCTGCATGCGCAGATAGACCGGGGCAAGCACGTCCCAGCCCCTGCCATCGGTGGGATTGGCGGCCAGATGGGCTTCGGCCCGCGCCACCAGTTCGTCGACCGAACTGTCGGCGGGATTCTTGGCCAACCGCTCGCTGAGCGGTTGTGACGGCAGGTCGGGAGAGCCAAGCTTGACATAGAGCCCCCAACTGACCAGCGGCACCGCCAGCACGGCTACGGTTGCCACCAGCCTTGCGGTGGCCGGCGCTCGGCCCGCGTTTGCGCCACCGGCGGTACCCGCATTGTCAAGGCGAAGGATGCGGCGAGCGATCTCGGCGCGGGCTTCGGCCGCTTCGGCCGGCTGGATCAAGCCACGCGCGGCGTCGCGGTCAAGCTCGGACAGTTGGTCGCGATAGACTTCGAGATCATGTTCGCCGCTCGACGACGCGCCCTTCGCGCTGGCGGCCAGCGGCAACAGCACCGCCAGGCTTGCACCCAGCGTGAGAATGGCGGCTATGACCCAGAACAGCATGGTTCTTCCAATAACGGCAGAGCTCTGCCGTGCCAACAGATGCATGCTGCGACGCTTTGACGACGCCAGCCGCCAATCGTCGGCAGACGGTCGTCAGGTCAGCGGCGTCCAGCTGCCATCGGCGTTGCGGCAAGCGGTTCCGCGCGCCGTGACTCCGGCGCCGCCGGAAAACACCGTCTGCGTGTACTGGCGGCAGTCCTGCGAACCGACGCGGTAGGGCTGGGCCGGAACCACCTCGCCGTAGCGCGAAGCCTGGGCGCCTTTCCACGTCACCTTCTGGCCGCTGGTCGTGTATTCCAGCGCTTTGTACTCAGCCTCGAGCGCGCTGCGCTTCTCGGTCTCGCTGAGGCCGTTGCCGATCGCCCCGCTGATGAGGCCGCCGCCCATCGCCGAAATGATCGTCGTGGTCACCTTGCCGCTGGAAGGAGGTGTCGAGGCCGGTGTCGCTGCCACGGTTGGACCCTTGCCGCTCAAGGTGGTGCAGCCGGAAACAGCCAGCAATGCGGAAACAAGCGCGACGCGAATCTTCATGCCAACAACCGGTTTTCTTGAGTTGGAGCCTGCCATGGATGCGCCGGGGGCCGCGTCATCGAGAAGTCGGCGTGGCCATAATATTGATATTTGTCGGAAATTTGGCCGCTGGCCGCTGCGGGACCAATGGACATGCCGCCAACAACATCTCCCGCCCCTCTATGTCGATCGGCTCTGGTGAACATCACTGAAGGCTCCGCAATCGCACCACCGCCTTCAATCCGCCCATACCGGACCGTTCGAGCGCCAGAACGCCTCCATACTCGTTGACGAGGTCTGCGACAATGGCCAGGCCCAGACCTGTTCCGGGCTTTGTCTCGTCCAGACGCCGTCCGCGCTTCAGCGCCTCGCGAGCCTTGTCCTCGGGAATGCCCGGACCGTCATCCTCTATGCCGATCTCGAACAGGCCGGCCGGGTCGTCCTTGCCGGTCAAGGGCACGATCGAGACCTGCACCGCGCTCTTTGCCCATTTCATCGCGTTTTCAAGGAGATTGCCCAGCAGTTCCTCAAGGTCCTCGCGCTCGCCGGCGAAGACGATCTCGCCCGCCGGCAGCGACAGCGACAGATTTGTCTGCGGATTGAGCTTCCGCAGAACCCGCACCATGCGCTGCACCAGCGGCGTCACCGGCGTGCGGTAGACGACGCTGTCGCGTTGTGCCGCGACGCGGGCGCGCTGGAGATAGTGTTCGACCTGCTTCTGCATGGAAGCCGCCTGTTCGGCGATCAACTGCCCCTTGGCGCCGCCGAGCGCGCGGCCCTCGTTGAGCAGTACCGCCAGCGGCGTCTTCAGCGAATGGGCGAGATTGCCGACCTGTGTTCGCGACCGCTCGACGATGCGCCTGTTGTTTTCGATCAGCGCATTGGTTTCGTTGGCAAGCGGTTCGATCTCGGCCGGGAAGCGGCCGTCGAGCCTCTGGGCGGTGCCTTCGCGCACCATGGCGAGCGCGTTCCTGACCCGGCGCAGCGGCTGCAGGCCGAGCAGGATTGCGATCGCGTTGATGGCGATCATGCCGACGCCGAACAGGCTGAGATAGGTCAGCAGGCGGCGCTGAAAGGTGGCGATTTCCTGTTCGAGTTCGCTCTGGTTGCCCATGACGCGGAAACGCGCGGCGCGGTTCTTGGCGTCGAGGACGAATTCGCTCTCGAACACTTCGAGTTGCTCGCCGTCGATGCCTTCGGCTGCGTAGCTGCGCTGGAAGCTCGCGTTGAACGGCACCTCGGCAACGCTCGGTGACGGGATCGTCGTGGTCATCGACGACGAATGGAGATCGCCATGCACGCCTTCCGAAGCGGGCTCAACCGACCAGTACCAGCCCGAATTCGGCTCCGAGAACCGGAGGTCGCCGAGATCTGGCGCGCCGGTCAGCGCACCGCTGTCGGAGATGCCGATCGAACCGATCAGGTTGAACAGATGCGCCGAAAGCAGGCTGTCGAAGCCGCGCTCGCTGGCTTGGCGGTATAGGGTGGTGATCAAGGTGAAGATGACAACGAGCGTCACGATCGCCCAGACCGTGGAAAAGGCGATGACGCGGAACGTCAGCGAACGCGGCCACAAACGCAGCGAAAGCGGCGTCCTTGCGGTTGGTTTGAGCGGTTCCGAGTTACGCCTCCGGCTCACGCATGCGGTAGCCCATGCCGCGCACGGTTTCGATCATGTCGATGCCCATCTTCTTGCGCAGCCGCCCGACAAACACCTCGATGGTGTTGGAATCGCGGTCGAAATCCTGATCGTAGAGATGCTCGACCAGTTCGGTCCGCGAGACGACCTCGCCCATATGGTGCATCAGATAGGCAAGCAGGCGGAATTCGTGCGACGTCAGCTTCAGCGGCACGCCGCCGACATCGGCCTTGGAGGCCTTGGTGTCGAGGCGCAGCGGTCCGCAGGTCAGCTCGGACGAGGCATGGCCGGCAGCGCGCCGGATCAGAGCCCGTAGCCTCGCCAGCACCTCCTCGATGTGGAACGGCTTGGTGACGTAGTCGTCGGCGCCGGCATCGATGCCGGAAACCTTGTCGCTCCAGCGGTCGCGCGCCGTCAGGATCAGCACCGGCATCTTGCGGCCGCCGCGTCGCCAGCGCTCGACCACGCTGATGCCGTCCATCTGCGGCAGGCCGATATCGAGCACGACCGCGTCATAGGGCTCGGTGTCGCCGAGGAAATGGCCTTCCTCGCCGTCGAAGGCGCGGTCGACGACATAGCCGGCATCGACCAGCGCATCCGATATCTGCCGATTGAGATCCTTGTCATCTTCGACGACCAGTACACGCATGCGGAGTTCGATACCTGTTGAAGAGCTTTGTCGGATGGAAGAGCTTTGTAGGATTGAAAACTGGGGCAGATATAGGCCGATTCCGGCGGCCTGGGAAACGTAGCCTAAGATTGATTGGATCAGTTCAGCGGAACGACGATCTCGGAACGGCGCGGACGTTGTCCGTCCTTGCCCGGAACGAGCACGACGATGACACAGACAGGCTGACCGCCGCGCGTCGATTGCGAGGCCTTGGCCAGCGTTCCGCCATTCTGCTCAGCCACCTGTTGGCCGATGGCGTAGCAATCGGAGGCCGCCAGTACGATCGGACTGGCAAGGTCGGGCGGCGCGATGACCGGCATCGCCATCGCCTGCGACGCAAACAGCCCGGCAGCACAAAGCGCCAGTGTCGCGGTTCGGAAGTGGGAGCGAAGCGTTTTCATGACCGGCGTTGTAACGCATCGGTGCTGAACGTGAAATGAACGGTGAACGCCGCTGAAAACATCCTCGCCACACCCCTGCAACGCGAGACAGTCAACCTGGGATTTCACCGCCTCGAACAGGCGAAATCCCGCGAAAGTCCAGTCTAGACTCCGTTTTGACCATATTGAAAGCGCATCAGGCATTTTCCTGCGTCATCGCGCGAAAACGCAGCAGCCCGTGATGCACGAGCAGATCCTCGTCATGGCGGGCTTCGGCAAATTCCAGCGACAGTCGTGTCTGGCCGCGAGGGCCGATCACCAATGCTGCGTCGGCAAGGCGCACCTGGATGGCGGCCATGATGGCTAGCGTTTCGGCATCACCATGGGCTTTCGACCAGACATGCAGCGTAATCAACTGATCGTCAGTGTTCTCGATGCCCGTATCCCAGTCGAAAGCGGAGGTATGGCCGCAGGTCACGTACGGAAAAGCGGCGTTGTCGGTTGGCCGTTCGAGCAGTCCGGCGCCGCCCAACAAGGCCGACAGCGATGCGTCGCTTCTCAGCCTGAGAAACACTGCCTGCTGCAAATCGCCTGGCGCGGTCATCGTCTTTTCCTCCGGTTCCTGCGCTGCCGACTGTTGCTTTTCGGAAGCTGTCCGCGTTCTGCGTGTTCTGACAGATATAGCCATTCGACGCGCAGAGGCGATGGCGATTCGTCATCGGAATGATGGATGCCGATGATCTCGAAAGGGCGGCTTTGCCAAGACCACCGTCGCGGGCACCACGCCGTGAACATGGACTCTCGATTCCTGGTCACATATTCTCGCTCCATACAGCGTCGCATGACGCAATGTTTCCTTGCCGTTTTTGATCCAGGAAGCAATTTCGGAAGCTGATGATGCTCGATGCAGAAAAGACCAGGGCTGCGTCGCGGTTGTTGGTAGGCCACTGGGACAAGGGCACCCGTCTCGACGCCATACCCGAGGCGTTGCGCCCACAAACACGGCTCGAAGGTTACGCTGTCCAGTCGCATGTCATGGATCGCTCGGCGGCTCCGCTTTTCGGCTGGAAGATTGCCGCGACCAGTCTGGCGGGACAAAGGCACATCAACGTCGACGGCCCCATGGCCGGACGTCTCCTGGCCGAGAAAGCGGTGGAGATCGGCGGGACCGTTTCCCTGGCGACGAGCAAGATGCGCGTGGCCGAGATCGAGTTCGCTTTCCGTTTCGGCCGCGAGCTGCCGCCTCGTGCGGCACCCTATGAAATCGCCGAGGCGATGGAAGCCGTGGCGAGCTTGCACCCGGCGATCGAAATCCCGGACTCACGGTATGACGATTTCTGCGCCGTCGGGGCGCCGCAGCTCATTGCGGACAATGCCTGCGCCAATCTGTTTGTCATCGGCGAGGCGGCGGAAGACGACTGGCACGACGTGGATCTTGCAAAGCACCCCGTGATCGCGTCCGTTTCCGGAAGGTCGCAACATAGCGGATCGGGAGCAGCCGTATTGGGCGATCCTCGCATCGCGCTTACCTGGATCGTCAATGAACTGTCGGGCCTGGGCATAGCGCTTCAGCCGGGACAGGTGGTGATTACCGGCACCTGCGTGACACCGATAAGCGTCGAGGCAGGCGACGAAGTCATCGGCGATCTAGGCAGGTTTGGCCGCGTCTCGGTGCGGTTTGTCTAGGCTCCGCGCTGCCTGGCCACGAAACTGCGCACCGCCAGCACCAGCACGGTGATGATGATCAGGATCACCGACAATGCCGCGATCGCCGGGTCGATGTTGTCGCGCAAGCCCATCCACATGAGCCGCGGCAGCGTGATGGCGTTGACAGAGGTGATGAACAGGGTGACGCCGATTTCTTCCCAGGACAGCACGAAGGAGAGAAGTGCGGCGGTGACGATGCCGAACTTGATGTTGGGCATGATGACGCGGGTGGCGCGCTCCCACACAGTGGCCCCTAAGCCCCGCGCGGCAAGGTCGATGCGGCGGTCGAGCTGGCTGAGAGAGACCAGCATCAGCACCGTGGCGAAGGGCACGGTCATCACCGAATGGGCCATGGCGACGCCAAGCCAGGTGTCGTAGCCGAAGAACGCGCTGAAACCCGAGATCGAGGTGAGCAAGAAGTAGAGCGTGATCGCCGAGACCACCGGCGGCACCACCATCGGCAGTAGCACGAAGCCGACCAGGGCCGCGGTGAAGCGCGGCTGGAACATCCAGACGCCAAGGCTGAAGCACAGCGCCAGCACAGTTGAAAAGGCGCTGCTGACGACACCGATGCGGATCGAGAGCAGAATCGATTGGAGCCAGCGCGGGTCTTCGATCAGCGCCCGGTAATGGCGCAGCGACAGTTCGCCCGACGGCATGGCCAGCATGCGGCTCGGCGTCAGCGACACCGGGATGACGGCGAGCAGCGGCATCAGCAGGAACAGCGCCACGAAGGCGGCGATGATCAGCGAGACGGGACCGGGGCGGTAGGTCGGCATCAGATCAACTGCTTCGGTCTGACATATCGGAACAAGAGCGCCATCAGCGCGCCGACGAACAGCACCAGCACGACGCTGATCGCTGCACCCAAGCCCCAGTCCGGGCTCTGGAATATCCTGAGATAGATCAGCTCGGCAATCATGACGCTGCGGCCGCCGCCAAGGATCGCTGGCGTGACGAAGAAGCCGAGCGAGAAGACGAAAACGATCATCGCCGCGCCTATGATGCCGGAGCGCGTCATCGGCACGAACACCGTCCAGAAGGTGCGCATGCGGCTGGAGCCGAGCCCGCGCGCCGCCAGGAGCACGCGGTCGTCGAGGCTGCGCATGGCCGATGCCAGCGGAAAAACGGCGAAAGGAATGAGGAAGTGCGTCATGCCGACGATGACGCCGAATTCGTTGCGCACCAACGCCAGCGGTTCGGAGATGAAGCCGATCGCCTGCAGCCACGTGTTGATCAGGCCGCGATTGGAGAGCAGCGCCACCCAGCCGAAGGCACGGGTCAGCACGGAAATCCAGAAGGGAACGAGAATGCAGAACTCGGCGATCAGGCGCTGTGCCGGGGTTCCACGCACCCAGACGACGGTGATGGCGTAGGCAGCGGCCACCGAGACC
>NZ_RZRR01000610.1:0-3499 GCF_003998555.1 Mesorhizobium sp. M7A.F.Ca.CA.002.09.1.1
TTCGTTGGGCGATCAAACGGTAGGGCGAAATGAACACAAATCCGGCAGGCAACGGAGAATTCGGGCAACGGCCGGCAACATCCGGACCGATCGTGCCGAAAACGGCCAGCGAGGCGTTGCGGCCAGAGGCCGGCACGCCGCCGCCGAAGCGCTCGCGTGCGTCACGCAGCCAGGTCGTCGTGTTCATGAACTTCGTCATCTCCTCGGTGATGCTGGTGGTTCTGGCGGCCGGCGTCGCGGTCTATTTCGGCAAGCAGGAATTCACCGAGCCCGGACCCTCCGCTAATGGCGATACCTTCCTGGTCAAGCCGAACACCGGCGTCCAGGATATCGCCGACCAGCTCGAACGCCGCGGACTGATCAGTGATGCCCGGGTATTCCGCCTTGGCGTGCGCGCCTTCGGCAATGATTCGGCGCTGAAAGCCGGCGAGTACGAGATCAAGCCCAGGGCTTCCATGCGCGATATCATGGAGCTTCTGAAGAGCGGCAAGTCGGTGATGTATTCGCTGACCATCCCTGAAGGACTGACTGTCGACCAGGCATTGCAGCGCATCGCCAAGGAGACTGCCTTGAGCGGCGACATGCCGGCAACCACGCCGCCGGAGGGCAGCCTCGCCACCGACACGCTGCGCTTCACGCGCGGCGCGACACGCCAGCAGATGGTCGACAAGCTGCTTGCGGATCAGAAGAAGCTGGTTGACGATGTCTGGCAGCGGCGCGCGCCGGACCTGCCGCTGGCCAACGTCGAGGAGTTCGTCACGCTGGCTTCGATTGTCGAGAAAGAGACGGGCAAGGGTGACGAGCGTTCACGGGTTGCCGCCGTCTTCCTGAACCGGCTTGCCAAGGGCATGCGCCTGCAATCCGATCCGACCATCATCTACGGGCTGTTCGGCGGCAAGGGAAAGCCGGCGGACCGGCCGATCTACCAGTCGGATATCCAGAAACAGACCCCCTACAACACCTATGTGATCAACGGCTTGCCGCCGACGCCGATCGCCAATCCGGGTCGTGCAGCGCTGGAGGCGGTGGCCAATCCGTCGAAGACCGACGACCTCTATTTCGTCGCCGACGGCACCGGTGGGCACGTCTTTGCCGCGACGCTGGACGAGCACAACGAGAATGTCGCCCGCTATCGCGCTCTGCAGAAGAAGCAGGCGGATGACGTCGCCAAAGCCGCCAAGACGACCGGCGGCGGCGACAGCGATGCCGTCAAGCCGGCGGACGGTGGGCCGGCCGACAGTGGGCCTGCTGACGGTGCCGACGACAGCGGCGGTGACGCGGGCGCTGCCCAGTAGAATGAAGAAAGGCGTTGCCCGACAGGCGACGCCCTGACATTTGCAAGAGCGCCGCGCGTCCGATTTCGACGCGCCTGCGGCGCAGTCATTTTCAAGCCGCACTTGCTCTGTCCGGAAAGCCGGTTCGGGGCAATGTGCCAGGGACGTGTGGGCGATATGAATTTGCAGAGCATGACCGGTTTTGCACGTGCCGTCGCCGAGCACGAAGGCACTTCGATCGCCTGGGAGGTCAAGTCCGTCAACGGCAAGAGCGTCGAAGTACGGCTGCGGCTGCCGCAAGGCTTCGAGCGGTTGGAACCGGCTGTCCGGCAGATACTTCAGAAACGTTTTGCACGCGGCAATTTTCAGGCGACGCTGACCATCGGCCGTGCCGTCGGCGCGCAGGCGCAGCCGGTCGTCAACGAAGCCTTCCTGAAGGACCTGGCCGGGCTCGCCAAGCGGCTGCAGGAGCAGTTCGGCGTTGCTGCGGCGACCTCGGATGGACTGCTGTCGCTGCGCGGCGTGCTCGACATTCCCGAAACTGTCGAAACCGAGGAGGCGAGGGCCGCGCTCGATGCCGCGATCATGGCCGCGCTCGAAGTGGCCTTGAACGGGCTTGAACAGGCACGGCAGGGCGAAGGGGCCGCGCTGGCTTTGCTGCTGTCGGGTCATATCGACACAATCGAGGCGCTGACGCTGCGGGCAGAAGTGGATCCATCCCGCGAGACCGCGGTGATCCGGGAACGCATCGCCGAGCAGGTCAGGCTGCTGATGGACGCTTCCGCCAATTTGGATGCCACCCGACTGCACATGGAGGCCGCGTTCCTGGCCACCAAGGCCGATATTCGCGAAGAGATCGACCGGCTGAAAACGCATGTCGCATCCGGCCGGGCACTGCTGGTGGGCGGCGGCGCGGTCGGTCGCAAGCTCGATTTTCTGGCACAGGAATTTAACCGCGAATCGAATACGCTGTGTTCCAAGTCGAATGCCGCCGCCATCACCGCGATCGGGCTGGACCTGAAGGCGGTGGTCGACCAGTTTCGTGAACAGATCCAGAATCTGGAGTAGCCGATGGTTGCCAAGGATTTGGGGTCCCGCATTCGCCGCCGGGGCCTGATGCTCGTCCTGTCGTCGCCGTCCGGCGCCGGCAAGTCGACGATCGCGCGCAATCTTCTGGAAAGCGATTCCAGCCTCGAACTGTCGGTCTCGGTCACCACCAGGCCGCGCCGCGGCAGCGAGATCGAAGGCGTCCACTATCATTTCCGGACGATGCGCGAATTCGAGCGGCTTCGTGATTCAGACGCGCTGCTGGAGTGGGCCGAGGTGCATGGCAATTGCTATGCGACACCGCGCGAGCCTGCCGAACTGGCGCTGTCTGAAGGGCGCGACATGCTGTTCGACATCGACTGGCAGGGCGCCCAGCAGCTCAAGGAGAAGATGCGCGCCGACATCGTCTCGATCTTCATCCTGCCGCCATCGATGAAGGAGTTGAAGGCACGGCTGAAGCGCCGCGCCGAAGACCAGGAAGCGGTGATCGAAACGCGGTTGAAAAACGCCCGCAACGAGATCGAGCACTGGAAGGAATATGATTTCGTCATCGTCAATGACGACCTCGACCGCGCCTTCGCCGAAGTGCGCGGCATCGTCGTCGCCGAGCGGCTGAGACGCGACCGCCGGCCAGGCCTGTTCGATTTCGTCTCGGGACTGTTGGACGAGAAGACGGGTTGAGGCTGTGAAGCGCCAATCTCCCCCACGAGGGGGCAGATCGGCAGCTTCTTACACCGCGTTTGTCAACCTTACAAACTCCTCGACGCTGAGCGTCTCGGCGCGGCGTGTCGGATCGATGCCGGCGCGGTCGAGCAGGGCCTCGCCGCCGAGGCTCTTAACGCTTTGCCGCAGCATCTTGCGACGTTGGCCGAAGGCGGCTTCTGTGACGCGGCCGAGTTTCTTCACCTCGGTGGGCAGGGGCATCGGGCGCGGCACAAGATGCACCACCGAGGAGGTGACCTTTGGCGGCGGCGTGAATGCCTGTGGCGGTACGTCGAAGGCGATCCTCGCCTCCGTCCGCCAGCCGGCAAGAACCCCCAGCCGGCCATAGCTGTCGCTGCCGGCGGGAGCGACGATGCGCTCGGCCACCTCGCGCTGGAACATCAGAGTCATCGAGGTGTAGAAAGGCGGCCAGTCGCTGACCGTCAGCCAGCGCACCAGCAGCTCCGTGCCGATGT
>NZ_RZRR01000611.1:0-3498 GCF_003998555.1 Mesorhizobium sp. M7A.F.Ca.CA.002.09.1.1
ACCTCAGGTCGATCGAACTGAAGCGATGGGACGTGAACGGTGTCGCCCCAAATCAGAATGCGTTCGCCACCGCTCGAAACACGAAAGCAGCTGTGTCCCGCTTCATGGCCATGGGCTTCGACAATGTCGACATGTGTCCCGATACGGTCTCCGGCCTCGAAGGGTTCCGCCATGCTGTGAAATCGTTCGAGCCGCGCTTCGGCGCGAAAAAAGCCGAGTTCTTCCCCGGGAACGAGCAAACGCGCCAGGCGCGGGAAAGCGTCGCGGCCGTCGGCAAGCACAAGACCATGGATGTGGTCGAGATGGGTGTGGGTGAAACAGACGGCACGGACTCGTCCGGCATCGATGCCAGCTTCGTCCAGCGCCTCGGGAAGTCGGCCCATGGTGGGATGCCAGGCGTTCGAGGCACCGGTATCGATCAGGATGATTCCGTCTCCATCGTCAATCGCGAAGGCATTGACGGACAGTCTGAGTTGACCACCAACCAATGCGACTTGTTGCGGCAATTCATCGCCAAATGGCTTGTCGCCGGGTTGCCGAAGCCGTCCGATCGGCATGTCGACATAGCCATCGCGCAAGGAGGTGATGCGCAAGTCACCAAGATCGTAGGTCTGATAAAGGTCGCCCGAAGCCATGCGGTGCATTTTTTCCGATCCGTCTGCAGACAACCGGCAACATGCGACGGGCCAGCTGCGTCGGCAACCCGCCCGCTCAATTCGATCTGTGCCATGGGTGCGTGCGTCGCCTGCCGTGGCCGGATGATGCAGTCGGCGAGGCGGTCCGTTTCGTTCAACTCGCCGGCATGGTGCTGATACCCTGATGTCACGATAGCCTCGGCCCAATCGGGGTTGGACTGCTACATCGACCGGGCTGCCATCTGGTCGCGACCCTTGCCCTGATATATCCGGCTGCGATCCGTCACATGAGTGAAGCCGTGAAGACATCCAGCCTGACCGGCGCCGTTTCCCCGATGATCCCGGTGCTCGTATGCGCGCTTGCGATCTTCCTGCTGTCCGGGATGGATGCGGCGATGAAGATCCTGGTCATCGCGGTCGGGGTCTACAACACCTTGCTGTGGCGCAGCATGGTCGCGGCCGTGGTCGCGGGCGCAGCCTGGTTGGCGGGACCACGCTTAAAGCCGACCATTCCGGTGCTGAGGCTGCATGCGCTGCGTGCCGCAATTGTCGGCGTCGTGCTGATATCCTTCTTCTGGGGCTTGGCCAGGCTGCCGCTCGCGGAGGCGATCGGGCTCAGCTTCGTGGCGCCCTTGTTTGCGCTGTTTCTCGCCGCGCTGCTGCTGGGCGAACGGATCCGACGCCAGGCTGTCTGGGCATCGTTGGCCGGCATCGCCGGCGTCGCCATCATCATGGCCGGCCAGTTCGGGCAGGCAGACTATTCGCAGGACGCCATGCTCGGCACGGCAGCGGTGCTCGTATCAACCGTGTTCTACGGATACAATCTGATCCTCGCCCGGCAACAGGCGCAGTTGGCCAAGCCGATCGAGATCATGCTGTTCCAGAACCTTTGCGTTGCCATCCTGCTCGGCCTCGCGGCACCCTGGCTTGCCGTCGCCCTGCCGAGCGATCTTTGGCTTCCTTTGGCCGGGGTGACGGTGCTGTCGCTCGCCGGGCAATTCCTGATGAGCTGGTCCTACGCCCGCGCCGAAGCGCAATATCTGATCCCGACGGAATACTCGGCCTTCATCTGGGCGGTCGCGCTTGGCTGGTTCTTCTTCGGCGAGGAGGCGACCTGGACCACGCTGACGGGAGCGTGCCTGATCGTCGCCGGCTGCCTGATCGCCGCGCGGGCCAATCCCAGGCTTGCCGAGCCCATCGAAGTGGCGGTTTGAACGTCGACGTTCAACGCCCCGCAGGATCGCGAAATACCCCAGTCTCCACCTCGTGCATGAAGTGAGCGATGAGAGCCGCGCATTGGCGATGATGCGTTTCGAGAAGCATGTGCCCGCTCTCAAAGACATGGATTTCGACGGCGTCGAGATCGCGGCTGTAGGCCATGATCTCGTCCAGCGCGAAGAAGGCGTCGTGGCGCCCCCACAGCACCAGGCATGCTGGCTGTTGGTCGCGGAGATAGGCCTGGATGGCCGGGAAGCGCGCGATGTGCGAGCCATAATCGGTGAAGAGTTCGAACTGAATGTCGGTGTTGCCGGGCCTCGCCAGGCGCTCCGTATCGAGATACCAACCCTCGGGCGGAAACAACACTTTCAGACGCTCGGGGAGACCGCCGATATATTGGTTTCGGGTCCCCTCGAAATTCATCCAGTCCGGCAGTCTGGCGCGGTTTTCTTCAGTCGGTTCGGCGAAGAACGCCTTCGGCGCGTCCCATTCCGGTCCCAGCCCCTCGTCATGAGCGTTGCTGTCCTGGGCGATCAGGCCGAGGATGCGATCCGGCCGCCGTGTGGCGAGATGATAGCCGACGGGCGTGCCGAAGTCAGTGATGTGGAGGAAGAATCGCTGGAGGCCGAGGGCCTCGATGAAGGCTTCGATCGTGCTGGCCAGGTTGTCGAACGTGTAGTCATAGGCATCGATGGAAGGGGCGGACGAAAAGCCGAAACCGGGCAGATCCGGCGCCACCACATAGGCTGTCTCCGCCAGCGGTTCGATGACATTGCGATAGACGTGCGACGAAGTCGGATATCCGTGCAGCAGCAGGATTGCCGGTCTGCCGGGATCGCCGGCATGACGGTAGAAGATGTCGAGGCCGTCGACATTGATGGTTTCGTGGCGGGTCTTGTAACGATTGCTGCACATCCTCTCCCTCCCAGGGGTTCCGCGCCGATCTGGCGACGCGCTGGCTTTGACACCACGTATCCGTATGATAGTGGTTACATGTAACCGTATAATCCGGTTAATGAGGTTATGTTCCATGGGCGATGAATACACCGAATGGGTACCGGATCACTTCATAGGCGGGCATCCCGCTTTGGACCTGTCGAACGCCGTGTTCGACCGGCGGGCGCCGGCAACAGACAATGAACTCTTCAAGTCCGTCCGGGATGTTGCGAACTGGTTCAGCGCCTCAGGGCTTGCCGACGATCGTCAGGCGCAGGCCGTTGCCGAGATAGCGGATGGGCGGTTCGTGGAAGGGGTCCGCGAAATGCGGGAGGCGTCATTTCAGGTTTTCGATCCAATCGCCGCGGGCAAACCGTCTGCGGTCGAACCGCTCGGCGTGTTGTTCTCGCGCACGGCAAGCTCGCTTGCCGCCGGGTCTATCGAGCTGGATGGCACCAGGCCGGAGCTTGCCCTTGGCCGGTGGCGCGATCCGGACGCCGTCACCGCGTTGCTGGCCATGCTGTCCATCGAAGCGTTCTTCACCCTGCCGCGCGACAGGCTGCATTCCTGCCCTCGCTGTGGCTGGCTTTTCCTCGATACGTCGCGAGGCGGCAAGCGGCGCTGGTGCAGCATGCGCACCTGCGGCAACCGCGAGAAGGTGTCGCGCCACCGAGATCATACCGACGTCTAGACTGGGTTAGCGCACCAC
>NZ_RZRR01000612.1:0-3490 GCF_003998555.1 Mesorhizobium sp. M7A.F.Ca.CA.002.09.1.1
GATGTAGTCGCCGGCCAGCGCACCCGGCGCGTAGATGTTCTTCAGCGGCGTCAGCACGATCCACTGCATGACCGTCTGCTTCGTCGTGCCGATGTCGAGGCCGTATTTGTTGACGGCGCCGAAATAGGCTTCCGACGCGAAGCTCTTGTCGGCGGGGTTGAAGGTGCAGCTCAGATCCTTGCTCGAGCCGAAGATGAAGCCGGTGCCGCCGCCAATGGCACAGTCAAGCGTACCGAGCTCTATGCCTCGGTCCTGCGCCTGCGCTGCTCCGACAAACACGGTAGCGAATATGGCAGCGATGGCTGTCTTCAGCATGATGGTCCCCTCAAAAATCAACGGCGCGGAACCATCCTATCTGGTTCCGCGCCGCGGGGTGAGGGGTCATGGAGCGCACGGCTCCATGCGATCACTTGAATGAATGGATCAGCTGGAGCGAGGTCACGGCCACGGCAAGGTTGACGCCGGTCTGCGCCTGGACGCTGAGCGGCTCCAGCATGAAGGCGCTGTCCAAGCCGCCAACCAGCAGATTGGCGCCGCCGCCGGTCACCACGCTCGCCTCGGCGTTGACGCCGTAATAGCTGCCGGCGAGATCGCCTCCGTCACGGTCCCGGGTCGCAGCCAGCACGGCCCAAACGAGCTGGCCCTGATGCGTCTGGCCGACATCGAGGCCGATCTTGGAGATGACGCCTGTGTAAACCTCGGACGGCCCGTGATGATGAGGCCGGAAGACACAGGACACGCCCTTGTTGGAAGCGACGATATAAGCGGTGCCGCCGTCGATGGTGCAATCGAGCGTGCCGAGTTGCAGCTTGCCGGCGCTGGCTGGAGCCACCGCGAACATCGTCGTGGCGAGGGCAGCGGCGCAGGCGAGTTTCTTGATCATGGGAGGGTCCTTTCGCAAATTGCTTTTCGATAACGGCTTGGGAGGCCAGACCGTTCCGCTGAAAACTTGGCGCGATCAAGGCAGGGGCCGAAAGCCTCCTGCCGGGGTTAATGCGCGGTTGCGAAGTGCGTCTTTTCGGACACGCCAAGGATCCCGCGGCATTTGGATGTCACGCGGATTTGTATGGGAAGCGTTTGCCGAAACCGAGATCAGCTGACGCGGGCGAGGCCATCCTTGGCCGGCTGGTAGGTCGGGTCGAGGCGAACGGCTTCCTTATAGGATTTCGCGGCTTTCGCCTTGTCACCGCGCCGCTCGTAGATCAGCGCCTGGTTGGCCCAGGCCTCGGCGTTCTTGCCGTCGAGCTTGATCGCCATGTTGAAATCGGAGAAGGCGTTGTCCTCGTCATTGGTCGCCAGATAGGAGAGGCCGCGGCCGTTGTAGGGCTCGGCGGCGTCCGGCGCCAGCGAGATGGCGGTCGAGAAATCCTCGATGGCGAATTTGTGCTGGCCCTGGCTCTGATAGATCAGGCCTCGATTGTGGTAGGCGCGCGCGTCGGTCGTATCGAGCTGGATCGCCTTCTGAAAGTCGTTGAAGGCGTCCTGGGTGCGACCCGCCTTGCGGTAGAGATTGCCGCGGCCGATATAGGCGGCGTCATAGTTCGAGTTGATCTGGATCGAACGGTTGTAGTCCGCGAGCGCGGCTTCCTGGTTGCCGAGGAAGCGCTGGATGAGCGCACGATTCGAATAGGCCTGGAAGAAATTCGGATTGAGCTGGATGGCTTGATTGAAATCCTTGAGCGCCGCCTGGTATTGGCCGCCACGGCCATAGGCCGAGCCGCGCACATTGTAGCCTTCGGGATCCTGGGGATTGCGCTGGATGACCGCCGACAGCGAGGAAATGTTCTCGCTCGAGCCTTGCGCCTTGTCGATGTTGTTGAATTCACCGGTCGGGCCCGCCGTTTGGCAGCCGGCAAGCGCCAGTCCGGAGAGCAGGGCCGCTGTCAGGGCGAAACCACGCAATGCGGTCCCGCGCTCCACGCTCGTTGCGTTCATGTCTGCCCTGTCCTCACTTCAAGCCGCGTCGTTCAGATCCGGCTCCCCCTCCGGACCGGTCACATCAAAACAAAAAGGTGGCGGCGATTCCACATCGCGCCACCTCTGATATCCTTCGAAAAGGACGAAAAATTGGCGTTAGAACCGCGGCGGACGCGGAGCGCCAGCTGCACCACCAGCGGCGCCGGCAGCAACAGGGCGCGGCGTCATCGGCAGCAGGCCTTCGCGCTGGGCGCGCTTGCGGGCCAGCTTGCGGGCGCGGCGAACGGCTTCAGCCTTTTCGCGGGCGCGCTTCTCGGACGGCTTCTCGTAGTGACCGCGCATCTTCATTTCGCGGAAAATGCCCTCGCGCTGCATCTTCTTCTTGAGAGCGCGAAGCGCCTGATCAACGTTATTGTCGCGGACGAGTACCTGCACGGGCAATCCTGTCTTTCGGGTTTGATATCAACAGGCAAGCGATCATAGCCGCTAGCCTCCGCGGCGGTTTACACCACGAATTGTGGCGGCTGATAGCAGAATCATGCCGCGCTGTCCACAGCGGAAATGAATTTGCGGTGCCAGCCGCAGTCTGTTTGCCTTGAGATAAGGAGCCGACTAGGCCGTCGCGAGGTGCAGCCGCTCGAAATCCTCGAAGAACTCGCCGTAGTCGCAGGTGATCTCCTCGCCCACGGCGATGTCGCGGGTCGCGGTGGCCCCGCCATATTGCGAAAAATCCGTATTCGGATTGCTGGAATGGTTCATGAAGCGGCCATTGTCGACTTCATAGACCATGAAACCTGGCCGGTCGGGGCTGGGATAGGCATAGCGGTCGAGCAGTTCCCTGAGATGCGGGGGGGCCGCTTCGTATTTGTCCATGGGGACCAGTCGGTCGAAATCCGGATCGAGCCGCCAGATCGAAGCCCCTTTCCTGATCGGCTCCGCAGCGAACACGCCGACGCCTTCGATCGCACTCGCAGTCACATAGGTTCTGATCAACAACATAGTTCCAGACCCCGCTTTTGGACAGAAACGGCATCGCCAAATCGCGGCGAAAAATCAAGACCGGCCGTCTGCCTGGCGGCTATGAACATGCATTCCGGACGCGAAAAGTCTTCACGTCCGGTTGATCGACACGCCGCCATCGGCAAACAGAGCGGCTCCGGTGGTAAAGCTCGAGGCATCGGAGGCGAGATAGAGCGCCGAGCGAGCGATCTCCTCCGGCATAGCGACACGCTTCAAAGCATGCAGGCCTTCGACGAAGGCCCGTGATTCCGGGGTCTTGAAGGTTGCCGCCGGCGTGTCTGTGCCGCCGGGCAGCAGCGCGTTGACCCGCACGCCTTTCGGGCCGTATTCGGCGGCAAGCACCTGTGTCAGTCCGATCAGGCCGGCCTTGCTCGCGGCATAACTGGTCATGCCTGGCATGCCGACTGTGTGGCCGACGAAGGTGGAGGTGAAGATCAGCGAACCACCGCCACGCTCGACCATTGCCGGCACCTGGTATTTGGCGCCGAGAAACGCGCTGGTGAGATTGGTGTCGAGCGTCTCGCGCCAGCCTTCCAGCGGCAGTTCGGCTATC
>NZ_RZRR01000613.1:0-3489 GCF_003998555.1 Mesorhizobium sp. M7A.F.Ca.CA.002.09.1.1
TCACGGCGGTTTCCATCATCCGGTAGGGCGCCGTCAGCCGGCGCAGCGACCAGATCGACATGATCACCACCAGCCCTGCGATCAGCGAATAGAGCGGCAGGCTGTCGAAGCTCAGGATCGGGCCGACGGGCGTGATCGGTTCGGTGAAATTCAGCCATTGGCCGTCGGCGAAGCGCAGCGATGCCGTCAGCTTGTCGCTCTGGGCGAAGTCGGCGGCCAGCACCAGAAGGTCGCGCTCGACCTGGCCGATGTCGGGTCCTGGCGTCGTGCCGTCCGCGTCGTCGGCCTCGCGCGTCGCCGGATCGCGGCGCACGCGTGCATCGGTGATGCCGAATTTGGACAGCCGGCCGACGAGGATGTCTTCGAGTTCGGCCAGTTCGTCATCGCCGGCGATCGACGAAGTGACCGCCGGCGTGTCCGAAACGGTGAGCGCGTAGGTGGAGTTGAACAGGCCGGTCGCCGTCGCCTTGCGCTCGTCCGGACTGGCGTCATGCATGAGCTGCACCAGCGAGAAGGCACGGTCGTTGAGCCGGTAGAGGTCGACGACGTCGTTGGCGGCAGCGCGGTCGCGCGAGACGATGTAGAGGGTCGCGACCTGGCTGATCAGCAGGCCGGCAATGACGATCAGCAGCACCCAGACAGGCAAGGTCTGCGGCAGGAAACGTCTCATTCGGAGGTCGTCTCGGGCAGGAACTGGTAGCCGCCGCTGCGTACGGTCAGGATCAGCTTGGGCGTCTTCGGGTCGTCCTCCATCTTGCGCCGCAACCGGCTGACCAGGATGTCGATGCTGCGGTCGAAGGAATAGTCGCTGTCGCCGCCGGACAGTTCGATGAGCTGGTCGCGGGTCAGCACACGCTGCGCACTCTTGACGAAGGTCTGCAGCAGGTTGAATTCGGCCATGGTCAGCTCGACCCTGACATCGTCGGGTGCGATCAGCCGGCGCCGGGCACAGTCCATCGTCCAGCCGGCGAAGCGGTAGATCTGCTTGGTGGTGGCGCGCTTCGGCTCGGCGGCGCCATTGCGCCTGAGCACGGCCCGGATGCGCGCCAAAAGCTCGCGCGGGTCGAAGGGCTTGGGCACATAGTCGTCGGCGCCCATTTCCAGGCCGACGACGCGGTCGGTCGTCTCGGTGACGGCGGTCAGCATGATGATCGGCGTCGAATACTGGGCGCGCAGGTCGCGGCACAGCTCCAGCCCGCTTTTGCCGGGCAGCATCACGTCGAGGACGATGAGGTCCACCTGGACGCGCCGCAGGATGGTCTCCATCTCGATGCCGTCGGCGGCAACCGAGGTGTGCAGGCCCCGCTTCTGGAAGAATTCCTGCAGCAGGTCGCGGATGCCCTTGTCGTCGTCGACGATCAGTATGTGTGCATCGGATTTCACAGCAGCCCTGTCATTGTTGCCAAGCCCTTCTGTCTTTGATTGCCAAGCCCTTCGGTCGCAACCCACACGATAGAATTCAGGCCATATGTTGGCCAGTGGCTATGATGGGGTTCACACCGGCTTTCTCAGACACACTCCAGAAACAAAATTCTACAGTTCAGAAAAACTCCTGAAAAATTTCAAAGGCATAACTGATCTCGTGGCGGTCAGGTCATCGGCTGCGACGCTAGTCTCCGGGTTTACGGATAAACCGATGCCAAGGTTGTCGATCAGTTTGTTGGGTGCGTTGCTGGGCTTCTGCCTGGTCACTGCCGCTGTCGGACAATCGGACGCAAAGGCGACGCTCACAACCCGGAGCGAACGGTGCGCCAATCTCAGCCACCAATTTGATGAAGCCCTCGAAACCCATGCCACGGCAACGCAGGTCACCGCGGCAAAGGCACTTCAGAGAAAGGGCAACCGGTACTGCGCCGCCAAGAAACAGGCACAGGGCATCCGGATGCTCGCCAATGCTTTGAAGCTGCTTGGAGTGACGCCGAACGACCCGGTTCAGTAACGCTCCGAAACTTGACCCGCATAAAAAGGAAACGAAGCCATGAAAAAGTCCATCCTCTCCGCAACCGGTCTCGCCGTCGCTCTCGCTTTCGCGATGCCGGCTCTCGGCAACGCCGCCGCCACCACGACCGCTGCTCCGGCTGCTTCGACGACCACCGCTCCGGCGACTGCCGCTCCGGCCAAGGCTGCTCCGAAGAAGGTCGTCAAGAAGACCGTCAAGAAGCACAAGAAGGCTGCTGAGAAGGCCGTCAAGAAGGACGCCCCGAAGACCTGATAAGGTCCGGCATAAAATGCCGGCCTGTTGACCAAGGCCGCTCCAGCTGGTTTCGGTTGGAGCGGCCTTCTTCCTGTCCGAGCCGCTGAAGCCCTGACATTGGCGATGCAGCGGTCGATGGGTTCAACTGATCTTTGGCGAAGTCTGGCACCGGCAGCTTCCGCCTCGACTGACACTTAACCCGTTTGCAACGCCGGCCGTGTAGGACAATCCGCATGAAGAAGCGGCTTTCGTCCATTTTGCGCTCGATGGTGATCGGCGGTCTGGTTGCCACCGGCCTCGCCAGAGTGCTTATCCTGTTCACCGCCAGCCCGGTCCCCGATCCGGCCAGCGGACGCACCGAGCCTTCGCTGTTCGCTCCGGCGATTTCCACCAACTGGGACTACATAACGCCGGCACAGACCTGGCTGCTGGTCGTGCTGACCGGCGCGACGTTGATCTGCGTCGCCGCGTGGCTGATCGCGACCTGGCTGGAACGCCGGGCGGATGCCGGCGGAAACCGTTTTCGGTCCGATATACCGCCCGCTGCGGCCGTGCGGCAGATTCCCGGCCGTCGCATGTTCGGCCGCCAAGGCCGTTGAACGGCAACCGACACTTTCCCACATGATTATGAATGGCCGCGTCGGCGGACACCGGTTTCGCGCGTCGATCAAAATGGACGACCGTTTTCACCGGTGCCAGAATGGCGGTCACATCGCTTACGCAAAACTGTCGGTTCCGATGCCTGAAATTACCACAAAACCGCGTACCCAGATCAAGCCGCAAGTCGAACGGCCAAAACTCTACAAGGTCATCCTCATCAACGACGATTTCACGCCGCGCGAATTCGTGGTGACGGTGCTGAAGGGCGAGTTCAAACTCAGCGAAGACCAAGCGCACCGGGTGATGATCACTGCGCATCGGCGTGGCGTCTGCGTCGTCGCCGTGTTCACCAAGGATGTCGCCGAGACCAAGGCGACGCGCGCCACCGATGCCGGCAAGGCCAAGGGCTATCCGCTGATGTTCACGACGGAGCCGGAGGAGTAGAGCAGGGGGCTTTCCCTTCTCCCACAACAAGGGAGAAGGGAAAAGAGCGCCGCGCTACCGTCCCTCGCGGTACCACATCGAACCCATTGCCAGAAGCAGCAGGCCGAGGCCGAGGAAGCCGCCGAACAGCGGCACGCGCGAGACGGCTTTGAGCACGCTGTCGTCTGTCGTGCGCAGGCCGATCCAGTCGCTGCCGGATGCGGCACCAGCCGAGCGCACCGGCACGATGGAAGGCAGCGTCACGTCGCTGC
>NZ_RZRR01000614.1:0-3475 GCF_003998555.1 Mesorhizobium sp. M7A.F.Ca.CA.002.09.1.1
GTCCACGGTCGAGCATCAGCGCGGCGTTCTCGGCGATTGCGCCGCCGCCGCGCAGGAACGGGCCGTCGAACTTGAAAAGAGGTTGCGCTTGCTCCAGCGCAGCACCCCCGATCAAAGCGTGGTCCGCGCAACGCCGAGCGCCGGGCAGCGCGCCGAGGACGTGGCCGAGCATCGGCGCCAAACCTCGGAAACCGAGATTGCGAATTTACGCCAGGAGCGCGACGCGGCGCGCCGAGACTGTGGCGCGGTGAAGGTTCAACTCGCCGATCTCCGCTTGCGCGGCATGACCGACGAACTCGCGCATGCCCGTTGCCGCAACGAGAACCGCCAGCTTCACCAAAGGCTGGAAACGCTGACACGCCAGGATCCGCCCAGCGGACCGGCAGCCGATGACAGCGCCGACCTAGAACGGACATTCGACGAATTGCTGGCAGCTGGCGAGATCGGCCCGGCCAATGACGGCGACCCCAGCGTGGCGCGCAAAGCGTGTTGATCGCCTGCTGAGACGTATCGGGAGCCAAAGCGACCGTGACGCCCTTCGTCTATTGAACTTCGAGTGGCCTGCCACCCGAAGCTCGGAGAGCGAAGGGTGGTGCCCCTAGCCGGGATCGAACCAGCACTCCTTGCGGAACTCGATTTTGAGTCGAGCGCGTCTACCAATTCCGCCATAGGGGCTCAGGCCGGGCGGCCTGGATGGCGCGGGACTATACGGTTGGAGGCCTGTTCGTCAACTGGCCAATTCCTCGTCGCCCCGGATGCGACCAAACTGCGCCTTTCGATTTCGTGACGGGGCTGCCATTGTGCAGCGCGGAAAATCTTTCTAGACAGGCGGCGCATCAAAGCGCGGCACGTCTGCGGGGACGGATGGCGTGCGCTGGGTCTTTGTTCTGTGCATGCCGTTACACCCCAACCTGCCTGCGCAATTGAACGACACGCATTAGGAGTGCCGATGCTTCGCGGACTTTACGACTGGACCCTGTCGCTGGCGGCCCGCAAATCCGCCGAATGGTGGCTGGCCTTCATCGCCTTCGTCGAAAGCTCGGTGTTCCTGGTGCCGGCCGACGTGCTCTATCTGCCGATGGCGCTGTCGCGGCCGGATCGCGCCTACCGCTATGCGCTGATCGCCACCGTCGCCTCGGTGCTGGGCGGCATCGCCGGCTGGTTCATCGGCCACTATGCCTATGACGCGGTCGCCAGGCCGATCCTCGAATTCTACGGCAAGTACGACGAGTTCGAGCAACTGCGCGCGGGCGCCGGCGTCGGCTTCATCGTCCTGATGCTGATCACGTCGGGTGCCGCCCACCTGCCGCCGATCAAGGTGGTGACGATCCTGTCCGGTGTCATCGGCGTCAATTTGCTGCTGTTCATCGTGCTGGCGATCGTGGCCCGCGGCGCCCGCTTCCTGCTGCTCGCCTGGCTGCTGCGCCGCTATGGCGAACCGATCCGCGAATTCATCGAAAAGCGCCTCGGCCTGATCGCCGGCGCCGGCGCGGTTGCCCTGATTTTGCTCTATATCCTGGTCAAATACGCGTTCTGAACAGAACCATTGCAAGCCGGACGGACCGATTGAAATGACAGCGACCATGAATGCCGACACCGGACGCCAGCGCACGCTGACCGCCTTGTTCCTCGCCGTCGCCATGGCCGCCACCGTTGGCTCGGCGCTCGGCTTCCAGTATCTCGGCGGCTATATCCCCTGCCACCTCTGCCTCGAACAGCGCACGCCCTACTATATCGGCGTCCCGCTGATGGTGCTGGCGGTGATTGCGTCGATGCTGCACGCACCCAGCTGGCTGACGCGCGGCCTGCTGGCCGTCGGCGGCATCCTGATGCTCTACGGCCTCTATCTCGGCGTCTACCACTCCGGCGTCGAATGGCAGTGGTGGGCCGGCCCGACCGATTGTACCGCAGGCGCCGGACCGGTCGACACCGGCGGCAAGGGCGTGCTCGACGCGCTCGACAAATTCGTGCCGCCGTCCTGCGACAAGGCCGCTTTGCGCATCCTCGGCCTGTCGCTGGCCGGCTGGAACGCCATCGCCAGCCTGATCCTCGCCGCCGTCGCCTTCCGAGCCGCTTTCGCCCGCGACTAAACCAATTCGATTGAACGGCGCGACGCAGAGTTCGAGCAAAAATTCGCCAGGCTGAGTCGGATGGCGCGGCTTTCGAGAACCGGAGCGGAGCGTACTGAAGTACGTGAGCACCGGAAGCGCAGAAAGCTGCGTCAGGCGGCCAGCATGGCGGATTTGTGCCGAACTCTATGGTTCGAGTTCGACATCCCAGTAGAGATAATCCATCCAGCTCTCATGCAGATGGTTGGGCGGGAACAGGCGGCCATTGTTGTGCAGATCGTGCACCGTCGGCTGGAAAGGCTTCTGCAACGGCCACATCTTGGCATGCGCCGGCATCATGCCGCCCTTCCTCAAATTGCACGGCGAACAGGCGGCAACGACATTCTCCCACGTCGTCGCGCCGCCGCGATGGCGGGGGATGACGTGATCGAAGGTCAGGTCCTCCGGCGTGCCGCAATACTGGCACTGGAAGCGATCGCGCAGGAAGACGTTGAAGCGGGTGAAGGCCGGGTGCCTGGAGGGCTTCACATAGGCCTTAAGACTGACAACGCTCGGCAGCTTCATCGAGAAGGTCGGCGAGGAGACGGCGTGCTCGTATTCGGCGACGATGTTCACCCGGTCGAGGAACACCGCCTTGATAGCGTCCTGCCACGACCAGAGCGACAAGGGGTAATAGCTGAGCGGACGGTAATCCGCATTCAGCACCAGTGCTGGAAGCCCATCCGGAGATACGGCAACCGTCACGTGTTCACCTCCTTGGTTCTAGACCCGAACGGCACGGATACTGTAAGCCCGACATGACAGGGATGTGAAGCGGATTGTCGCGTCGCTGAAGCGCCAAAAATGCATGATTTTTATGATTTTTCGCGGATTCAGGCCGGCGGCGCGGCGTCCCGCCCTCTGGTTTCACGATAATAGGACCAGAAAAGCCGCGATGCGACACCTCGCCACGGGCTCCATGATTCGGCCAATGCGATCAGCGTTTTCTCCGGCGGACGCGGCTCGATGCCGAGCGCGTGGCCGACCGCGCTCTGCAGCGCGACATCACGCGCGGGGAAAATGTCGGGGTGCCCGGCGGCGAATAAGAGGTACACTTCCGCCGTCCACGGGCCGATGCCGGACACCGCCGTCATCGTCGTGATCGCCTCCTCGGCATCGAGCGAACAGAGGTGATGCAGGTCGAGGCCGTCGACCACGGCCTGGGCAATTGCGATCAGGCCGCGCTGCTTCGGCCGCGACAGGCCGGCCTCGCGAAACATGTCCTCGCCGGCGGCCAGGATCGCCTGCGGCGTCAGCGGATCGACGAGCTTGGTCAGCCGGCCGAAGATCGCATCGGCGCTGGCGCGGGACACTTGCTGCGAGACGACGATCGACGCCAGGCTTCGAAACCCCGGTTCGGACAGCCG
>NZ_RZRR01000615.1:0-3471 GCF_003998555.1 Mesorhizobium sp. M7A.F.Ca.CA.002.09.1.1
GTCCGAGACCAGCGGACGCAGATCGTCGACATGCAGATTGCCGTCCTCACGCATCCGCCACCATTTGAATTTCGCACCGGCCGATTCCAGCGCCAGCCAAGTCGCGATGTTGGCGTCATGATCCATGTCGGTGACGACGATCTCGTCGCGCTCTTGCAGCATCTGGCCGATGCCGAGGCTGACCAGGCGGATGAACGAGGTGGCATTCATGCCGAAGCAGATTTCCGCCGGGCTGTAGGCGTTGATGAGCAGAGCGACGCTTGTCCGCGCATCGGCGACCGATTGGTCGACGGTGACGCTGCGGCCATAGCGGCCGCCACGCTGCACATTGTGCGAAACCAGATGATTGGTCACCGCGTCGAGCACGCTCTGCGGGATCTGCGCGCCGGCGGCGTTGTCCAAAAAGATGAAATCGCCGGCCCGCTGCAAGGCTGGAAACATGGCGCGGATGGTGTCGACGGGGAACGCGGTGGCATTCGCATTGTCGGTTTGATGCTTATTCACGGGTAGGCTCCTGCGGAGGGCTTGGACGGGGTGGGATCGGTTGGCGAGGTCAGCGCTTCTTTTCGGTCTTGAAGCGCTCTTCAAGCAGGCTGACGAGGCGGACCATCGGCCAGAGGAAGATGAGATAGACAAGGGCGGCGCCGATCAGCGGCGATGGGTTGGCGTAGAGCGACTGCGCGTTGGTCGCTTCCTTCAAGAGTTCCGGCAGCGCCACGGTGGAGGCGAGCGAGGTGTCCTTGAACATCGAGACGCAGTTGCTGGTCATCGGCGGGATGACGACGCGGATCGCTTGCGGCAGCACCACCTTGCGCAAGGTCAGGAGGAACGGCAGGCCAAGCGCCTGCGACGCCTCGAACTGGCCACGCGGAATGCTCTCGATGCCGGAGCGGAACACCTCGGCCGAGTAGGCCGACATGATGAAGGCGAAGGCTGTCACCGCCGATGCCCAGGACGACAGGCGTATGCCGAGGAAGGGCAGCGCATAGTAGATCAGGATCAGCACGACCAGCACCGGCAGGGCGCGGAAGATGTCGGTGTAGCCGACCGCGAGCCAGCGCAACGGCTTCGGCGCATAGAGCCGCACCAGGCTGATCCCCAGGCCGATGGGGATGCCGATGCCGATGCTCAAAATGCCGAGCAGCAGCGTGTTCAGGAAGCCGCGCAGCAGCGCCGGCAGGCTGGACATAATGACGTCGGGGTTGAAGAAGGTGTCGATCAGCGACATGGGAGCGTTCCCGAACCCCAGAGCAAAGAATGCTCACGTTAAACTCATGGGCCGCCGAGGGCAGGAGATCTGCGGCAGAAGCCGGCGGCCAGGCGTGAAAGAATCGTGCCGGCCTGGAAAGCCGGCACGATGTTACCGCAGCCTTCAGCTCAGGCCTTCGGCAGCGGCATTTCCTTCATGGTCGAAGAGTCGGCGGGCGCGTCGCTGCCGAACCACTTCTTGTGGATCGCGGCCAGCGTGCCGTCCTTCTTCATCGCGCTCAGCGCATCGTTCAGCTTGCCGAGCAGCGGGTGGTCCTTGGTCATCATCAGGCCGTATTGCTCACCGGTCTTGATGCGCTCCTTGACCACCAGGTCCTTCATCTTGGTGAAGGAATATTCCATGCCCGGAATGTCGCTGACTGCCGCATCGACGCGGCCGGCGCTGAGGTCGAGCAGCAGGTTCTGCTGCGTGTCGTAGCCCTTCACGTCGCTGAAGCCGTCGGCTTCCTGATGCGCCTTGACCCAGGTTTCGCCGGTCGAACCGGACAGCACGCCGATGATCTTGCCCTTGAGGTCGGCCTCGGCCTTGATCGGGCTGTCGGCCTTGGTGGCGATGCCCATATCGGAATCATAATAGGGCTGCGTGAACGACTGTGACTTCAGCCGCTCCGCCGTGATGGTGATCGACGAGATGGCGACGTCGATGCGCTTCGAGGTGGTGGCGGCAAACAGCGCCTGGAAGCCGAGATCGGCGATGTCGGTGGTCATGCCGATGCGCTTGGCGGCTTCGTTGACGATGTCGACCTCGAAGCCTTCGAAAGTGCCGCTCTCGTTCTTGAATTCGAAGGGCGGGTTGGTCGGGTAGGCGCCGACATTGAGCACATCCGCGGCATAAGCGGTGGCGGGGCCGGCGGCGATGCCGATGGCGGCGGCGAGAAGAAGCAATTTGCGACGCGTGAAGCTCATTTTTGTTCCCTCTGTTGTTGATCGGGCGGGTTGCTCCCGCACGGTTTTTTGCCGCCCCGCTTCACGCAGGGCGTCAATTCATGGCAGCGACCATGCGGTCACGGTTGGCGATGTTGTGTGTTGCAGACCGCGAATCCGCGCGCACGTCATCGAAGGCATGGCGCGTGTTGGATGATGACTGGGGCAGTATGAACGACAAGAACTGAGACTCCCACCCGGAGCACCCACGATGGACTGGCCGGCACGATGGACTGGTCTGCTCGATGGACTGGCCGGCAAGCCCGTCCGGCACGGCAATCGCCATCGACTCCGGAATGCTTATCCAAAGTGCGGCGCTTTTCAAGGCGAAAGTTTTAAGCTTAAAAAGCTGCGATGTCCGTTGCGTGGTGGACACGGTGCGGCCCGCTGGAACCGATACCCGCGAGCGATGGTGACGCCAAGCTATTTCAGGCTTGAAATATTTCCGCGCGGGCCTAGCGTGCGATCTTCGCCGGGAGGTCGCGACGTGAACAAACCACACCCTTTGCACGGCTCGAACAGACTGAAGCTTGGCGTCTTTTCGACCAATGCCGATGGCGGGCTTGCCATCACCGATGTGCCGGAGCGCTGGGCGGCGAGCTGGCAGGACAATGTGACCGCAGCCCAGATCGCCGACCGCGCCGGGCTGGAGTTCATGCTGCCGATCGCGCGTTGGCGCGGCTTCGGCGGCCGCAACAAGGTGCGCGAATGGTCGTTCGAGACCTTCACCTGGGCGGCGGCACTCGCCATGGCCACCGAGCAGATCGGCCTGTTCATGACCGTGCATGTGCCGCTGGTGCATCCGCTCTATGCCGCCAAGGCGCTGGCGACGGTCGACCATATCAGCCAGGGACGCGCGGGCTTGAACATCGTCTGCGGCTGGAACCCGAAGGAATTCGGCATGTTCGGCACGCCTTTGGTCGAGAAGGGCTACGATCAGGCGGCCGAATGGATCGAAATCCTGGAAAAGCTTTATGCGTCGGCCGAGCCGCTCGATTACGAAGGCACTTATTACCGCCTCAAGGAGGCTGTCAGCCGGCCGGCCAGTCTGCAGGTTCCGCGCCCCGTGACCATGAACGCCGCCTTCGGCGGGCCGGGCCGCGATTTCGCTGCCGCCCGGTGCGATTATCTGTTCACGACATTTTCGGAAATGAGCGATGCCGGCAAGCATGTCGCCGACATCAGCGAGCGGGCCGATAAGGCAGGCCGCGATGTCGGCGTCTACACCGTGGCGCATGTCGTCTGCCGCCCGACGATGGAAGAGGCGCAGGCCTACTA
>NZ_RZRR01000616.1:0-3454 GCF_003998555.1 Mesorhizobium sp. M7A.F.Ca.CA.002.09.1.1
GACCGGGGTCATCAGAGGCTACACCACGCTGGTCGATCCCTCAGCCTTCGGCTGGAGCATGGTCGCCATCGCCACCATCCGGCTCAGCCGCCAGAACGAAGACGAGATCGTGATGTTCGAGGACGCGATCCGCGGCTGGGAAGAGGTGCTGGAATGCCACCTCGTCACCGGTTCGCGCGACTATGTGCTGAAAGTGGTGACGGGAAGCCTCGAACAATACGAGCGCTTCATCAAGGAAAAGATCGCGCGGCTGAAATGCGTCGCCTCGATCGAGACCAGCTTCGTCATGAACACCATAAAGGAACGGCGCCTCTGACATTTCTGCCGGAGGCGCCGCTTTCTGGATAGATGTGTTGCCGGCTAGGCTTACTTGACCGCTTTGTCGGTGATGGCGGTGGTGTAGGCGCCGGTCGGCTCCTTGGTGATGATCTTCTGGTCGAGCAGCGCCTTGGCGGTGCGCTCGTAGGTCGCCGGGTCAAGCTTGCCGTCGGCATTGTCGATCAGCTTGGCGACTTCGCTCATCATGCGCTTCTGGTGGTTCTCGTCCTGGCCGCCGCCGTCCATGACGATGCCTGCGGCTTCGTCATTGTTGTCGATGGCATATTTCCAGCCCTTCATCGAGGCGCGCACGAAACGCACCATCTTGTCTTCGAAGGCCGGATCCTTGAGCTTGTCTTCGGACGCATAGAGCCCGTCCTCGAGCAGGTCGTTGCCCATGGCCGAGTAGTTGAACACGGTCAGCTGTTCCGGCTTGTAGCCGGCGTCGATCAGTTGCCAGTATTCGTTGTAGGTCATGACCGAGATGCAGTCCGCCTGCTTCTGGATCAGCGGCTGCACGTCAAAACTCTGCTTGAGCACCGTGACGCCGTCCGGGCCGCCCTCGGTCTTCAGGCCGAGCTTGTTCATCCAGGCGTAGAACGGATACTCGTTGCCGAAGAACCAGACGCCGAGCGTGTGACCTTTGAAGTCGGCTTCGGTCTTGATCGGGCCGTCCTTCGGGCAGACCAGCTCCATGCCGGCCTTCTTGAACGGCTGGGCGATGTTGACCAGCGGCACGCCCTTTTCGCGGGCAGCCAGCGCACCGCCCATCCAGTCGACGATAACGTCGGCACCACCGCCGGCGATCACCTGCTCGGGCGCGATATCGGGACCGCCCGGCTTGATGTCGACGTCGAGACCCTCGGCCTCATAGAAACCCTTGGCCTTGGCGACATAGTAGCCGGCAAACTGGGCCTGCGTGACCCATTTCAGCTGCAACGTCACCTTGTCGGCGGCCATTGCCTGGAAAGCGGCAAGCGACATCGCGCCAGCCAGAACGGGAATAATCAGTCTTTTCATTTTGTTACCCTCTGAAGTTAGTGCCCTAAACCCACCGCCCCTATCCACCACGGACAGAGGGATGCCAAAACGTGACGGCTCTTTCGACAAGAGCGACCACGCCATAAAAGACCGAACCCGCAAGTGCTGCAACTGCGATTTCGGCCCAGACCATGTCGATGTTCATCCGCCCGACCTCGGTCGAGATGCGGAAGCCCATGCCGACGACAGGCGTGCCGAAGAACTCGGCAACGATGGCGCCGATCAGCGCCAGCGTCGAGTTGATCTTCAGCGCGTTGAAGATGAAGGGAGCTGCTGCCGGCAGCCGAAGCTTCAAGAGCGTCGGCCAGTAGCCCGACGCGTAGGTGCGCATCAGGTCGCGCTCCATATGGCCGGAGGCGGCCAGACCGGCGACCGTGTTCACCAGCATCGGGAAGAAGGTCATGATGATGACCACCGCCGCCTTGGACTGCCAGTCGAAGCCGAACCACATCACCATGATCGGCGCGACGCCGATGATCGGCAGCGCCGAGACCATGTTGCCGATCGGCAACAGGCCGCGTCGCAGGAACGGCACACGGTCTGCGAGCACCGCGGTGATGAAGCCGGCGCCGCTGCCCACGACATAGCCGAAGATGACCGCCTTGAAGATGGTCTGGCGGACATCGGCGCCGAGCACCGGCAGCGAACCGGCGATGCGCGCGCCGATGGCACTTGGCGGCGGCAGCAGGATGAAGGGTATGCCGGCCCCACGCGTCACCGCTTCCCAGATGATCAGGATCCAGGCGCCGAAGATGGCTGGGATGATCAGGCCCAGCGCGGTGCGAGCCCATTTGGCGAACGGACGCAATGATGACAGCACCGCCACGCAGCGCCAGCCAAGCAGCCATGCGGCGGTGAGAAGCAGGAAGTACGGCGTCCGCGCCAGGCCTTCGAAACCGGTGATGCCGCCAATCAGCAGCCAGGCGGCCAGATGCGCGCCGATGAAAAGCACAACGGCTTCGACGATGGACGGTATTCTGGTCACCGAGATCAAAGCGGCGACAAGCAGCACGCCGAAAATCAGCCAGGTCGTCGCCACATAGGGGTATATCAACGTCCCTGCAGGCTGCGCCAGTGCATCGACTTTCGGCGCGGCGATCGGGCCGAGCGCCACTGCGATCAGGCACAGCACGATCGCCAGCACTGCCTGCCAGGAGGGTTTCAGCCAGTTCATGCCGGCCTCCCGCCCATAGCGCGGTCGACGAGGCGCCCGGCAATGCCGACCACCATGACCAGAAGGGCTGCCACCACCGAACCGGCGACCAGCGCCGACCAGATGTCGATGGACTGGCTATAATAGGCGCCGGCGAGCAGCTTGGCGCCGATGCCGGCGACAGCGCCTGTCGGCAGTTCGCCGACGATGGCGCCGACCAGGCTTGCCGCCACCGCCACCTTCATCGAGGTGAACAGGAACGGCACCGAAGCAGGCACGCGCAACATCCAGAAGGTCTGCGCGCGACTGGCATTGTAGGTGTGCATCAGGTCGAGATGCATGATCTCGGGCGAGCGCAGCCCCTTCACCATGCCGACAGTCACCGGGAAGAACGACAGATAGGTCGAAATCATCGCCTTCGGGACGAGCCCGCTGATGCCGATCGCCCCCAGCACGACGATGATCATCGGCGCCACAGCCAGGATGGGAATGGTCTGCGAGGCGATGATCCACGGCATCAGGCTGCGGTCGAGCGTCGCCACATGGACAATGCCGACGGCGATGATGATGCCGAGCGCCGTGCCGAAAGCGAAGCCGAGCAGCGTCGACGAAAGCGTCACCCAGGCATTGTAGACCAGGCTGCGGTTGGAGGTGATGGGCCGCAGGAAGGTGTTCTCGAAGAAATTCACCGCCACCTGGTGCGGCGCCGGCAATGTCGGCTTCGGCTGCGACAGCGTCTTGCCGATGAGTTGGCTGAACGTGGATGTTTCACCCGCGCGACGATCGAGATCGCGCTGGAACGGCGTGTTGAGGATGACGGCGAAGACATACCAGAGCGCGATCACGCCAACGAGGATGGAGGTGACGGGAACGAGCTTGTCGCGGAAGGTGTCCATCTAGCGGGCCTCAGCCGACTGGCGCCCTCCTCTCCCCAACGGGGAG